>NZ_JARHXC010000138.1:0-16236 GCF_029222405.1 Microbacterium sp. Kw_RZR3
CGGCAGCGGGGCGGGGGCGGCTCAGCCCGCTCGTACCTCGAGCTCGGAATGCCCGCTCAACGCGTGCCACGTGCGGTTGTAGTAGACGAGGGGGGCAGCCTCGGAGTCCTGCTCCCCGTCACACGATGACCCTGTCTCAACCACGTGGGCGATCACGATCGTCGATGTGCCCGCCACCGACGTCGATACGACATCGGCCCTCAAC
Source organism: Microbacterium sp. Kw_RZR3 (assembly GCF_029222405.1). NCBI lineage: Bacteria > Bacillati > Actinomycetota > Actinomycetes > Micrococcales > Microbacteriaceae > Microbacterium > Microbacterium sp. Kw_RZR3. Next base: position 206 of record NZ_JARHXC010000138.1, read on the forward strand.
CATCGGGTGGTGGTCGGGAAGTAGGGCTCGCCGGTGGGCAGGCGGCTCCACAGCGACGTGTCCGCGAAGCGGTCGATACCGCTCGTGGCGCACAGCTTCGCCGCCCACAGATCGCGCGAGCCCAACAGATGCACGACGACCGAGCTCGCCGCCGTGAGCGTGGGAGAGCTCGACGAGTCCTGAGAGACGGAGAACACCACCAGCGGTGGCTGGGCGCTCACGGAAATGACCGAGGTGGCGGTGAGACCGACGGGCCCGGTGCCGTCGTCGGCCGTGATGACGGCGACACCCGCGGGATACCCGCGGAACGCGGCGCGGAACTCGTCGGCGCTGACGGCCGCCGACGGCCGAGACTCGACGTGCGCCTGGATGGTGCCCCCTTCCGCGGAGTACCAGCCCCGGGACTGAGCGAACGCGAGCATCGCCTCGAACGACGTCGTCCATGCGGTGTCGTCGTGAGCATGGTGACGGATCCACCCCGAGTCGATGACGGGCTGCGCAACCCCGTAGTCGAACGAGCCGGCGCGGGCACGCCGAAGGGCGTCATCGATCTGTGCGCGTGTCGCACCCTCCTCCGCCTCCACGTGCAGCCGATCGAAGACGTCAGCCTCGACCAGCTCCACGCCCGCCGGGTCGCCGGTGCTTCCGATTCGGATGATCATCGCCGTCACGCCTTCGCAGCGACTTCGGCGCCGTACTTCTCGGTCATGTGCGAGATCGCCGCCAGGTGCTGCTTGGTCTGCTCCTCGCGCATGGCCGCAGTGTGCGCCTGGGACGCCGCGGCCGTGGCGAGGTGCCCCTGGAACGCCGGGATGACGTGACGAGCGAAGAGCTCGTACGAGGTGAACGTCGCCGCCCGATCCGCCCAGTCGTTGCCGAAGACGAGCAGAGCGCCGAAGCCGCCGGTCTGCTTCTCGAGGCGTTGGATCTGTCGCACGGCGTCGTCCGGGGTGCCGATCACGCCGATGCCGTTGTCGTTGATGAAGTCGATCATCTCGCGGACGTTCTCGCCCTCGACCGCCATCTGGGGGAAGGCCACGACATCCTTCCAGTAGCGGAACCACTCCTCGATGCCGTAAGCGACGTCCTTGTAGGCCTGCTCCCGGGTCTCTGCGAGATGGAACAGCGTCGCTAGACGCCACTGGTCGCGCGAGACGGTCTTGCCGTACTCCGCGGCCCGTTCCTGCTGGATGCCGAAGGCGTGCGCGAGCGCATCGAAACCGTCGGAGGTCATCGTGGCGCCGATCGAGAACAGCCCGAGGCCGTGCATTCCGGCCAGCCGCGGTCCCGTCGGGGAGACGACACCGGCCGCGACGATGTCGAAGAGCGGCTCCGAGTACGGCGCCAGCTGGAGCCGCGCATCGACGAGGGTGTGGGTCTTGGTGGTCGCGGTGACCGTCTCGCCTCGCAGAAGACGCAGGATGATGTCGATGTTGTCCGAGAGCAGTTCGCGGGTGTCGGTCGGGGTCAGCCCGATCATCGACGAGTCGGAGGGAAGCGACCCGGGCCCGACGCCGAGCATCACACGTCCGCGTGTCTGGTGGTCGAGCTGGACGAAGCGGTCGGCGACCCAGAGCGGGTTGTGGTAGCTGATCGAGGTCACGCCGGACCCGAACTTGATGCGGCTGGTGACCTCCGCGGCAGCGGCGATGAAGATCTCCGGGCTGCCGATGATCTCGCTGCCCCCCGAGTGGTGCTCACCGATCCATGCTTCGTCGAAGCCGAGCCGATCGAGATGCTGCATCAGTTCGAGGTCCTGGCGCATGGCCAGGGTGGGGTTGATCTTCGAGGAGTGCAGCGGGGTCTGCACGATTCCGAAACGCATGCGCGTCATGGTGAATCCCTTTCTTCACGTCGTCGTGGTCTCACCAGTGTCGGAAAGGTGCAGGTGTCGCTGAAGTGGTCGAAAGTTACCTGTGTCGGCGGGTGCCGACAAGCAGCGCGAGCTGCGTGCGCGAGCGGAGTTGGGTCGCCAGGAGGATCGCGCTGACGTACTTCTTCACCGTGCCCTCCGTGAGATTGAGGCGCGCCGCGATCTCCGCGTTCGAGAGGCCGTCGGCGACCAGGCGCGCCACCTCTTGCTGCCGCGGCGCGAGCGAGGAGAGTCGATCGTGAGAGAGGTTCGGCGCATCAGCGGGGGCGAGCGCACGGCTGAGGGCATTGAGAGGTCCGGCGAGGCGCCGGAGAGCGGCCAGTTCCTGCTGCTCGCGCAGCGTGGGCTCGGTCTTGAAGATCCCGACGACGGCTTGCCGCCCCCCTCCGGCGTCGAGGTGAAGCGCCGTGGCCGCGCGGAAGCCGCCGGGGTACAGGTAGCGGTGCAGGTACTCGTGAGACCGGTGCGAAAGCCGGCCGAGTTCGCCGAGCCCCGCGACTCGCGTGCGCCGGAGCAGTGCCGCCGCCTCCGGTGAGGCGAACACGTCGCTCCGGTACCAGCCGTCCTGGTAGGGCGCGAGCATTCCCACGGAGCTCCGGGTTTCGAGCGGGTGCGGGTCCGCCCAGATGGCGGCGAACGATGAACCGGTGAAGAACGTCGTCGTGCGGAGCCCGAACCGCCGCCCCAGGGATTCCAGAAGCGCCTCGCGGAAGCTCGCGAGATCGCGCGCGGGATCGCAGTCGGACAGGACGCCGAAGATCCGGTCGTAGTCGATCGACGACAGGTCGTCACCCTCGATCACACGCGCTCCAATCGTCATCGAGCGCCGGTGGACTGCGTCTGGGCAGACGGCGTCGCGGTGGGGGTGGCATCCGTGCGAGTTTCGGCCTGCGCTCGAGCGTCAGCGGCACGTTGCCGGCGCGAGGGCCGGCGCCGCGCCGAGATCCGGTCACCGAGGACCGCGGCGACGAGGATGACGCCCGTGATCACCTGCTGCCAGAAACTCGCGATGCCCGCGATGCTCAATCCGTTCTGCAGGAGGGCGATGAAGAGGACGCCCAGCGCCGTACCCACGACGCTGCCGAGGCCTCCCAGCAGGCTCGTCCCCCCGAGGAGCACCGCCGCGACCGCCAGGAGCGGCAGGCTCGGGTCGACTTGAGGCGTCGCGGCGCCGACGCGAGCGCTGGAGAGCACCCCGGCCACACCCGCCAGCGCACCCGACACCGAGTACACGAGCACGATCGTCCGGGTCGTCTTGATGCCCGAGAGTCGGGCGGCCGAGAAGCTCCCGCCGACGGCGAACACGTCGCGGCCGAAGAACGTGCGCCGCTCGAGATAGAGGAACAGCGCGAACACCACGATCATCAGGCACACCGGGTACGGGATGCCGAGGAGCCCGCCGCCGGACAGTTGCGAGAAGAGCGGATCGGTCAAGTAGAACGACTTGCTGTTCGACCACAGGTTGACGATGCCGGTGATGGTCGTCATCGAGGCGATCGTGACCACGAAGAACGACAACCGCAGCCACCCGATGAAGAGGCCATTGGCCACAGCGCCGACGACGGCACCGACCACGACGCTCGCCGGGAGCGCGAGCGCCGCCGGCAGTCCCGCTTCGACGGCTTTGGCGAGGAAGATCCCGGTCAGGGCGGCCGTCGCCCCCACCGAGAGATCGACGCCGCCGGTGACGACCACCAGGGTCATCCCCATGCTGACCACCCAGAGCGGCGCGGCCGCGGTGAGGACGTTGGCGATGTTGCCGGCGGTGAAGAACACCGGTTGGGTCATCGCGAAGATGAGCAGCATGGCGATCACGAGGAACAGAACCGGCCGGAACAGCCTCGTTCCCGCCCAGACGCGCGCCAGAGCGGGCGGTGCGGCGGTGGTCGGTTCGATGGTCATAGGTGGCCTCCAGCCAATCGGGTGATGAGGGGTTCGGTCGCATCTGCCGAAGCAACATCGGCGACGATCACGCCGGCGTGCATGACGAGGATGCGATCGCACAGTTCGAGGAGTTCGTCGGTCTCGGACGAGCTGACCAGGAGCGCGGTGCCCCGGTCCGCCGCGTCACGCAGGAGGGAGTGGATCTCGTGCTTGGCGGCGACGTCGACGCCGCGCGTCGGTTCGTCCAGCAGCAGGACCGACTTCTCGGCGCCGAGCCACTTGCCGATCGCGACCTTCTGCTGGTTCCCGCCGCTAAGCGAGCCGACCGTGGAGCCGAGGTCGGGCGCCTTGATCGACATCCGCTTCGCCAGCGTCGCGGCGGACGCGGTGTCGGTAGCCCGCGGGGCGCCGAGGCGCCGACGGTCGCGGGTGCTGACCATCAACAGGTTGTCGACGATGCTGCGCTGCAGCACCACCCCTTCCGTCTTGCGATCCGGGGGGAGGTAGCCGGCACCAGCCGAGATGGCCTCATCCGGACGGGAACCCGCCAGCGATGTGCCGTTGAGCGCGACGTCTCCGGTGAAGGGGCGTGAGCCGAAGAGGGACTCCAGGAGCTCGCCCCGCCCGGCACCCGTGAGACCGGCCAGGCCGACGATCTCGCCCGCCTGCACCGTGAGACTCACATCGGTGAAGGCGCGGGGTGAGCTCGCGCCGCGCACCTCGATCCGCGGGACGGCTTCGGGAACCGCCGCGCGGCGGCTCCGTCGTCCTGCGGGGCGGGAAGCCTTCGGCGCTCCGACCATGGCATCCACGAGCGTGGCCTGGTCGAACGCCCCGGTCGGTCCGGTGGCCACCGTGAGTCCGTCGCGGAGCACGGTGATCTCATCCGAGAGTTCGAACAGCTCCGGGAGACGGTGGCTGACGAACACCGTCGAGACGCCGTGCCCCTTCAACCGCCGGACCGCGGCGAACAACGATCGAACCTGGTCGTCGCTCAGCGAGCTCGTCGGCTCGTCGAGGATGAGGATCGAGGTCTCGATCGAGAGCGCTCGTGCGATCTCGACCATCTGGCGTTGGTCTGGACGCAAGCGCGACACGGCGATGGTCGGGTCGTAGTCGAGGTCGAGACGTGCGAGCACATCGCGGGCGCGACGGTTGGTCGATTTCCAGTCGATGCCCCACCAGGAACGTTCGAGCCGACGGCCGAGCAGGATGTTCTCCGCGACGGACAGGTGCGGTGCCAGGGCCGACTCCTGTGACACCATCGCGATGCCGTGCGAGAGCGCATGGGCCGGATCGCGGAACTCCACGCGTTCCCCGTGCAGCGACACAGTGCCCGAGTCCGGGCTGACCTGCCCGGACAGCACGCCGAGCAGCGTCGACTTCCCCGAGCCGTTCGCGCCGATGAGGCCGTGCACGCTGCCGCGTTCGGACACCGCGAAGTCCACGCCGCGCAGAGCGTGGACCCCGCCGAAAGATTTCGTGATGCCCGTCAGATTCAAATGACTCATTCGCGCCCTCTCCAGTGAGGTCGATCAGCACGGTGGCTGCAACGCGACCGAATGTAGGGGAAGAAACCGCCCAGGTCTCTGACGAAGTTCGTCACGGATCGATAGTCAAAGCGTGAACGATGCCGACGTTCATCCGGCACGACTTCGGCTATCAATGGCGGTCGAACTATCTCATGGTGTGTGCGACGAGGCCTGACCTAGCGTGGGGCGTCATCATCACTCAACGAGGAGTAGGCAGCAATGACCCGACCCCGCCGCGTCCGCTTCGGCGCCATCATCGCCGTCACGGCAGTAGGTATCTCTCTGGCCGCGTGCAGCACGGCTTCCGCCCCGGCAGGCACCGCCGGCGATTCGACCGCCGAGTTCGTCGACGTGCCGTATGACGGCCCGGAAGCCGGCTACCCGGACAGCTTTCCGACGCCGGAGAAGGTCCCGGGGCAGTCGTTCGTCGTCGGCTACCTCAGTCCGTTCGACGCGTACCCCGTCACGCACTACCAGCAAGAGGTCGCCCAGAAGGTCACGGAGGGACTGGGCGGCACCATGATCGCGAAGGACGCCAATCTCGATGCCCAGCTGCAGGTGACCCAGTTCGACGAACTCCTCACACAGGGTGTCGACGTGATCGTCGGCTACCCGCTGAACCCCGAATCGTGGAGCAACTCCATCGAGAAGGCGAACAAGGCGGGCGTGCCCGTGGTGGCGTTCGCGACGCCGTGGGACTTCACTCAGCAGCCGATCCCGGGCGTCTCGGCCTCGATCGGCAACGCCTACGACGATGAGGCCTATGCGATCGTCCGAGCGGTGGCAGAGAAGAAGCCCGGTGCGACATTCGCCGTGCTCAATGTCGGTCTGCCGATCCCGTCCTTGCAGTACGTGGGCGATCGGCAGGAGTACTGGGGCGAGAAGTTCGGGCTGAAATTCCTCGGCCGGGTCGACGCACAGACCGACAATCCCGCGGGGGCGGCCACCGCCGCGAGCGACATTCTCACGAAGTACCCGAACGTCGACGCGATCCTGACCTACAACTCACTCGCCGCGATCGCGGCCGGAAACATCGCCAAGGGCAAGATCATCACGGGCATGAACGCGGGATCTGTCACCGACGTCGAGTCGGTGAAGAGCGGTGCTGTGACATTCAGCTACTTCCTCGACTCCGACGCGCTGAGCACGCAGGCCATCTATGCGGCCTACGACATCTTGACGAAGCAGGGCGGCGACCTGCCGCCGCTGATCAACATCAAGGGCACCGTCATCAGTAGCGACAACGTCGACGAGGCCAAAGGTGTCTAAGTCGCGCTGGTTCGACGGCAAAGCGGGGCTCGTGACCGGTGCCGCCAGCGGGATCGGGCGCGCGAGCGCTCTCGCTTTCGCCGCTGCCGGCGGGTCCGTCGTGGTGGCCGATCTGGAACGCGCCCGGCCAGGGGGCGAAGAGACGGTTCGGCTCATCATCGCGGCGGGGGGTGAGGCGAGGTTCGTGCCCGTGGATGTCGCCCGGGGCGAGGACGTCGAGCGTCTCGTCGATACGACGATCGCGACGTATGGACGGCTCGATTTCGCCCATAACAACGCCGGCACGGTCGCCGAGGGATTCACCGCCGACGTGGAGGAGGAGGCCTGGGACCGGGTCTTCGACGTCAACATCAAGGGGGTGTGGCTGTGCATGAAGCACGAGTTGCGCCATATGCAGGACCACGGCGGCGGCGCGATCGTGAATACAGCCTCCGTCTCGGGGCTGACCGGCACGGCGCTCACCAGCCCGTATGTCGCGACGAAGCATGCTGTGGTCGGGCTGACCAAGGTGTCGGCCGGCGAGTATGCCAATCTCGGCGTCCGCATCAACGCGGTGGCCCCGGGAGCGATCTGGACGCCTCTCATGCAATCGGCGCCGGAGCCGTTGCAGCAAATGATGTTGGCGCCCCAGCCGCTGCACCGTTTCGGCACGGCCGAGGAAGTTGCTGAGGCCGTCACCTGGCTCTGCTCGCCCAAAGCGTCCTTCGTAACCGGTGTGACGCTGCCGGTCGATGGAGGATTGCTCGCGACGCCTGGTTCGTACAGCCCGTTCCTGAGTCCCTCGCTGGGGGATCGCGGGGAGGCGTGAGCATGCGGTCGCCATGACGTGCCCCTCCGGGGAGGGGCCCGAATGCCATGGCATCCGGGCCCCGAAAGAGGGCGGCGATCAGCCCAGCAGCGCCTCGACCGGCCCTCGGGCGAAGAAGACGACGAAGCCGGCGGCGACGATCCACAGCAGCGGGCTGACCCGGCGGGCGCGACCGGACAGTGCCTGGATCAGGACCCAGCTGACGAACCCCGCGCCGATGCCGTTGGCGATCGAGTAGGTCAGGGGCATCACGGTCACGGTGAGGAACACCGGGATGAGCACCGACATGTCGCTGAGGTCGACGTGGCGGATCTGCGCCATCATCAGCGCGCCGACGATGACCAGGGCCGCGGCGGCGATCTCGGTCGGAACGATGCTCGTCAGCGGGGTGAAGAACATCGCGAGCAGGAACAGGCCGCCGGTGACGACGTTCGCGAGGCCCGTGCGGGCGCCCTCGCCGATGCCGGAGCCCGACTCGATGAACACGGTGTTCGACGACGAGGAGGTCGCTCCACCCGCCACGGCGCCGATGCCCTCGATCACCAGCGCGGAGCGCAGGCGCGGGAACGTGCCGTCGGGAGCGGCGAGACCGGCTTCGCGCGAGAGACCGGTCATCGTGCCCATCGCGTCGAAGAAGTTCGTGAAGACGAGCGTGAACACGAGCATCAGGGCGGCGAGCACGCCGATCCGGCCGAACGAGCCGACGAGGTCGACCTGACCGACAAGAGAGAGGTCGGGCAGGCTCACGAGCTGCGCAGGAAGCGTCGGAACGCTCAGGCTCCAGCCGCCCGGGTTGACGTCGGAGCGGGCGCCGAGGTGCGCGACCGCCTCGACGATCACCGCGATGATCGTGCCCGAGAGCAGACCGATGAGAAGTGCCGCCTTGACCTTGCGCACCAGCAGCACGGCGGTGATGACGAGCGTCAGCACGAACAGCGCGGTCGGGATCGTCGCGATCGAGCCCTCGACACCGAGGCCCACCGGCGGCGAGCTGAGCCCGGTCGAAGTGACCAGGCCGCTGTCGACGAAGCCGATGAACGCGATGAAGAGACCGATGCCGACGGTGATCGCGGTCTTCAGGGCCAGCGGCACGGCCTCGAAGATCATGCGACGAAGCCCGGTGACGGCGAGCAACACGATGATGAGGCCGTTGATGACGACGAGCCCCATGGCCTCGGGCCAGGTGACCCCGCCGACGATGCCGACCGCGAGGAACGAGTTGATGCCCAGGCCCGCGGCGAAAGCGAACGGCAGGCGGGTGACGAGGCCGAAGAGCATCGTCATGACGCCGGCGGTGAGGGCGGTGGTGGCCGCGACCTGGGGGAAGCCGAGGGCGTTGCCGGAGACGTCGGGGGTCCCCGACAGGATGATCGGGTTCAGGATGACGATGTACGCCATCGTCACGAACGTGACCACGCCGCCGCGGACCTCGGCGCCGACGGTCGAACCGCGGGCGGTGATCTCGAAGAACCGGTCGAGGCCGTTCTTCGGTTCGGGGGCGGCCGTGGTCTCGGGAGCAGAAGCGCTCATGAAGGCTCCAGAAAAAGGGGGAAGGGGCTAGACCGGAGGGGAAGACGCCGACGTATCGTGGGAGACATGTCGCTCTCAGGAGAGTATCTGCCCAGCACCAGCGAGTGGGCCCGCCAGCAGGCCGAAGCGTTCGAGGCCTCGGGAGGCCGGGAAGCCGCCGAGCTGCGGGGCGTACCCATCATCGTCCTCACCACGGTCGGGGCCAAAACCGGAGGGCTCCGCAAGACCGCGTTGATGCGGGTCGAGCACGACGGAAAGTACGCGGTCGTGGCATCCAAGGGTGGGGCTCCCGCGCACCCCGCGTGGTTCTACAACCTCGTGAAGAACCCTCGCGTCGCGCTGCAGGACGGCGACGTGAAGAAGGAGTACGACGCGCATCAGGCCGAGGGCGCCGAGCGCGACGAGTGGTGGGCGCGCGCGGTCGCCGTGTGGCCCGACTACGACGAGTACCAGAAGAAGACCGAGCGCCGCATCGAGGTGTTCGTGCTGGAGCCGGTCGAGTAACGGGTTGCGGTGGCTTCGACGGGCTCAGCCACCTCGGTGGAGGTCCCTGAGCTTGTCGAAGGGTCCGGGCGTTCTGCGGGTTGCGGTGGCTTCGACGGGCTCAGCCACCTACGGAGGTCCCTGAGCTTGTCGAAGGGTCCGGGCGTTCTGCGGGTTGCGGTGGCTTCGACGGGCTCAGCCACCTTGCTTGCGGGCGCGGCCACCTCGCGCGTCGGCTCAGCCACCTGGGCGGAGGTCCCTGAGCTAGTCCAAGGGACCGGATGCCGCCGGCAAAACCTCACACGAACGACAGCCCCGCGTGAGAGAAACGTTCGCCGGGGGTAACGCCGGGGCGACGGCGGGGGAAACCTCGGCTGCTTAGCGTCGGGGCATGGCCCGCTCGAACCCCGCAACCGGAACGAAACACGCCGCAGACGCGTCGGCAAAGTCCGCCGCGTACGGTGACGGCATGCTCCACCCCGCGTCATCCGGATCCGTCGTGGTCGTGGGCGCCGGGATGGTGGCGCATCGCTTCGTCGAGAGCCTCACCAGCCGAGACACAGACGGCCGCTGGGAGATCACCGTGCTCGGCGACGAGGCCCGCGGACCCTACGACCGCGTCGGCTTGACCGGGATCTTCAGCGGCAAGACCCCCGACGATCTCACGCTCGACCCCGCGGTGCTCGACCACGAGCGGGTGCGTGTCGAAACCGACGCGCGCGTCACCACCATCGACCGCGCGGCGCGCACCGTCACCACCGCGGCCGGGTCCACCTACGACTACGACCGTCTCGTGCTGGCCACCGGCTCCTACGCCGCGCGCCTCGCGCTCGACGGCTTCGACCACCGCGGCTGCTTCGTCTACCGCACGCTCGACGACGTCGCCGGTATGCGCGCCTGGATCGCGCAGCGTTCCGCGCAGCTCGGCCGGCCCCTGCGCGGCGCTGTCGTCGGCGGCGGCCTGCTCGGCCTCGAAGCTGCCGGTGCGCTCCAGGCCGAGGGCGTCTCGCCGTTCGTGCTCCAGTCGAACGAGCGGCTCATGTCGGCGCAGCTCGACCTCGGCGGCGCGAAGGCGCTGCAGCGGCTCATCGAGGCGCGCGGCATCGAGGTGCGCACGCAGTCGGTGACCACCCGGGTGGATGCCGACAAGACCGGCGCCGTGTGCGGCCTCGAGCTCCGTGACGGCACGTGGGAGGCCGTCGACATCGTCGTCTTCACCGTCGGGGTCCGCCCCCGCGACGAGCTCGCCCGCGCGGCGGACCTCGCGGTCGACGCCCGCGGCGGTGTCGTGATCGACGCGGGCTGCGACACGTCTGACCCCTCGATCCTCGCGATCGGTGAGGTCGCGAGCTTCGACGGGCAGTGCATCGGCCTTGTCGCCCCCGGATACGCGATGGCTGAGGTCGCCGCGACCCGCCTGCTCGGGGGAGAGGCCGCGTTCGACGGCTTCGACACGTCGGCCAAGCTCAAGCTCTCGGGCGTCGAGGTCGCCAGCTTCGGCGACGCGTTCGCCGAGACCCCGAACGCCCTCGACGTCACCTACGCCGACCCGGTCTCGGGCGTCTACAAGAAGCTCGTGCTGAGCGACGACGCGCGAACGCTGCTCGGCGGCATCCTGGTCGGCGACGCCTCGGCGTACACCTCGCTCCGCCCGCTCGTCGGTCGCGCGCTCGGGGGAGACCCGGCCGCCTACCTCATGCCGAGCGACCTCGCCCCGGCCCCGCAGGGCGACCTGCCCGACGACGCGATCGTCTGCTCCTGCAACGGCGTGACCGCCGGCACCGTCCGCGGCGCCGTGACGGAGCACGACTGCGCGGATGCCGCCGAGGTCAAGGCCTGTACCAAGGCGGGGGCTGCGTGCGGTTCGTGCTTCACGCTCGTGAAGAAGCTCGTGGCGACCGAGCTCGCGGCATCCGGGAAGGAGGTCTCGAACGGGCTGTGCGAGCACTTCTCGTTCACCCGCGCGCAGCTCTTCGACGCCGTGCGGATCTCGGGGCTTCGAACCTTCACCGCGATCGTCGAGCGCTTCGGCACCGGACGCGGGTGCGACATCTGCAAGCCGGCTCTCGCGAGCATCCTCGCGAGCCTGTACGCGGAGCACGTGCTCGAGGGAGAGCTCGCGACGATGCAGGACACCAACGACCACGTGATGGCGAACATCCAGCGCGACGGCACGTACAGTGTCGTTCCGCGCATCGCGGGCGGCGAGATCACGCCCGAGGGGCTCGTCGTGATCGGTGAGGTCGCCCGTGACTTCGGGCTCTACACGAAGATCACCGGCGGCCAGCGCATCGACATGTTCGGGGCGCGCCTCGAGCAGCTGCCCGCCATCTGGAAGCGCCTCGTCGACGCCGGCTTCGAGTCGGGGCAGGCGTACGGCAAGTCGCTGCGCACGGTGAAGTCGTGTGTCGGCTCGACCTGGTGCCGATACGGCGTGCAGGACTCCGTGGGCATGGCCGTGCAGCTCGAACTGCGCTACCGGGGCCTCCGCTCGCCGCACAAGATCAAGTTCGGCGTCTCGGGCTGTGCGCGCGAGTGCGCCGAGGCCCGCGGCAAAGACGTCGGCGTGATCGCGACCGAGGCCGGCTGGAACATGTATGTCGGCGGCAACGGCGGCTTCACCCCGCGCCACGCGGTGCTCTTCGCCGAGGGCCTCGACGACGAGGGGCTGCTGCGCGCGATCGACCGCTTCCTGATGTTCTACATCCGCACCGCGGACCGGCTGCAGCGCACCGCGCCCTGGATGGAGGACTACGAGGGCGGCCTCGAGGCGCTGAAGGGCGTCGTGTTCGACGACACCCTCGGCATCGCCGAAGACCTCGACCGGGCGATGGCCGCCCACATCGACAACTACGAGGACGAGTGGGCCGCGACCCTCGCCGACCCCGAGAAGCTCAAGCGGTTCCAGAGCTTCGTCAACGCCCCCGACACGGCCGACCCCACGCTCGCCTACGTGAGCGAGCGCGGTCAGCCCCGCCCCGCCACGGCCGAGGAGCGCACCTCGGGCGCGGTGTTCATCGGCGGCACGACGCTGGCGGTGCGCTCGTGACGATCGTGAACGCGACCAGGACGGATGCCATGACTCCGGATGCCGAGACTCCCGCGGCCGCCATGCCCGGGGCCACCGCCGCACCTGCCCCCGCCTCGCCCGCCGCTCCCGGTTGGACCCGCATCTGCCACGTCGACGACCTTCTCGTCGAGCGCGGAGCGGCCGCCCTCGTCGACGGGCGGCAGATCGCGCTGTTCCGCACCTACGACGGCCGGATCTTCGCGACCGACCAGATCGACCCGTTCAGCGGGGCGGCGATCCTGTCGCGCGGGATCGTCGGCGATCGCGCGGGCGTGCCGACTGTGGCATCCCCGATGTACAAGCAGGTCTTCGACCTGCGTACCGGCGTGTGCCTCGACACGCAGGGCAAGGAACCGCAGAGCGTACGGGTCCACCCGGTCGCGGTGACCGACGGTGTCGTGTTCGTCAAGCTCGCCCCCGCGGCTGATGCCGCTGGCGCAGGAAAGGACCCCCGATGATCGCTCTCGCAGGACTCGACCTCACCGACCGTCTCGTCGTGTGCGTCGGCGGCGGCTCCGTCGCCGAGAAGCGCATCGCGCGGCTCCGCGCGGCGGGAGCCCGAGTGCGTCTGATCGCCCCGGTCGCGACCGCGGGGCTCACGGCGCTCGCCGTCGCCGGCGACATCGAGTGGCACGAACGCTCCTTCGAGCCCGAAGACCTCGACGACGCCTGGTTCTGCCACACGGCCACGGGCTCGGCATCCGTCGACTCCGACGTCGTGGCCGCCGCCGAGGCGCGCCGCGTGTGGTGCGTCAACGCCGGCCACGGCGGCAAGGGCACCGCACGCCTGGCCGCCGAGACCACGAGCGGCGATGTGATGGTCGGGGTCGTGTCGACCGCGGGTGCCGACCCGCGCCGCACCGTCGCCGTGCGCGACGCCATCGCCCAGCGCCTCGCCGAAGGCGCCCTTCCGCTCCGCCGCCGACGTCGCCCGCTCGTGGGGAGCGTGGCGCTCGTCGGCGGCGGCCCTGGCCCGGTCGATCTGATGACGGTGCGCGCTCGCGCGCTGCTCGCCGAGGCCGACGTCGTCGTGCACGACCGGCTCGGACCCACCGGCGTGCTCGCCGAGCTCGGCGACGACGTCGAGCTCATCGACGTCGGCAAGCGCCCCCAGCACCACCCCGTCCCGCAGGACGAGATCAACGCCCTGATCGTCGACCGCGCCGCTCGGGGCCTGCGCGTCGTGCGACTCAAGGGCGGCGATCCGTTCGTCTACGGACGCGGCGGCGAAGAGGTCATCGCGTGCCGGGCGGCCGGCATCCCCGTCGAGGTCGTCCCGGGGATCTCCAGCTCGATCGCCGTCCCGTCCGCCGCGGGAATCCCCGTGACCCACCGCGGCGTGGCCGGTACCCTGCACGTTGTGAACGGTCAGGAGTCCCCGAGCGAAGCGACACTCGCGGCGCTCCGCGACGACAGCGCCACGGTCGTCGCGCTGATGGGTGTCAGCGCCCTGCCGCGGTTCGTCGCCGCCGCCCGCGCCGCCGGTGCTCCCGAGACGCGGCCGGTCGCCTTCGTCGAGAACGGCCACACGCCCGCGCAGCGCACGATCCGCACCACGCTCGGAACCGCGATCCAGGATGCCGAGATCCATCGCCTCGCCAACCCCGCGGTGCTGGTGTTCGGCGAGGTCGCCCGGCCCGACCTGCTGCTCCCGGTGACGGTCGCCCAGAGCGAGGGGATCGGGTGACGACACCCGCGCGGACGATCAGCACGGTGCTCCAGGGGTGCACCCTGCTTCTTCCCGTCGATCGCCGGTCGGGGGAGCTGTCCGCCGCGCTCGAGCGCCACGGCGCGCGCGTGCGCGTCGCGCCCGCGCTCACGATCGTCCCGCACGTCGACGACGAGGAGCTCATCGCGCAGACCCGGACTCTCGTCGACGACCCTCCCGATGTCGTCGTCGCCACGACGGGTGTGGGATTTCGCGCGTGGATGGAGACGGCGGACGAGGCGGGACTCCACGACACTCTCGCCCCCGTGCTCGACGCCGCGCGGATTGTCGCGCGCGGACCCAAGGCGCGCGGCGCGATCCAGCAGGCAGGATTCGAGGCCGACTGGGTCGCCGAGAGCGAGACGGCGGCAGAGCTCCGCGACTTCCTCGTCGCCGAGGGGATCGAGGGGCTCCACGTCGCCGTCCAGCACCACGGCTCCGGCGCGGACGGCCTCGATGAGGCTTTCGAAGCCGCCGGGGCGCGCGTGACCAGCCTCACCATCTACCGGTGGGGTCCGCCGCCCGACCCCGAGGTCGTCGCGGCGTCGACGCAGCAGGTCGCGCGCGGAGAGATCGACGCCGTCCTGTTCACCTCAGCTCCCGCGGCTCGCGAATGGATCCTCGCGGCCGAGCGGGCAGACGCGCTCGACGGGGTGGCATCCCGTGCCGCCCGCGGGCACGTGCTGGTCGCCGCCGTCGGCCCCATCACGGCGGGTCCGCTGATCGAGGCGGGGATCCCCCCGCTCATCCCCGATCGTGGTCGGCTCGGAGCGCTCGTGCGCTCCGTCGTGACGCACTACGGCGGGGCGGACGCCCCGCTCATCCCCACCACGGCGGGGCGCCTCGGCATCCGGTCGTCCGGGATCGTGCTCGACGGCGTCTTCACGCCCCTGCCCCGCACGGGCGTCGAGATCCTGCGCGCGCTCGGCCGGCAGCCCGGGGCAGTGGTCTCGCGCGCCGACCTCATCGCGGCCCTGTCGAGCTCGGAGGCGAGCGGACACGCCGTCGAGGTCGCGGTCGCCCGCACGCGCGAGGCGCTCGGCGAGCTCGACCTCATCCGCACGGTGTACAAGCGCGGCTACCGGCTCGACGTGATCGACGAGGAGGACGCATGACCGCCGTACTCATCGCCTGCGCGCACGGCACGAGATTCGAGGAGGGGCGCGTCGTCGTGCGCGAGCTGCTCGAGGTGCTGCGCGAGACCGCGCCCCCGGGCGTCGAGGTGCACGAGGCCTACGTCGACGTGCACGGGCCCTACGTCACGGACGTCGTCGCGGCCGCGCGCGAGCGCACGGACGACATCGTCATCGTGCCGCTGCTGCTGTCGACGGGGTACCACACCGAGGTTGACCTCGTGGAGGCGGCGGACGGCCTTCCCGTGGCTCCCGCGCTCGGCCCGCACCCCGTGCTCGCCGAGATCCTCGTGGACCGCGTGCGCGCGACCGGCGCCGGCGCGGACGACACCGTGGTGCTCGCCGCGGCGGGCTCCACGCGCCCCGGCGCGGTCGTGGACGTCGAGCGGATGGCCGAGCTGATGACGGAGGCCGGGATCGCCGGTCCCGTCGTGACGGCGTATGCCGCGGCATCCGAACCGCGGATCCCGGATGCCGTGCACGTGGCGCGCAAAGCCGGTCACCGTACCGTCGCGGCGAGCTACGTCCTCGCGCCCGGGCACTTCTCCCGGGTGATCGAGAAGGCGGATGCCGATCTCACCACCGCCCCGATCGGCGCGGACCCGCGTCTCGCGACGGTCGTGTGGGAGAGGTGGGCGGCGGCGCGGAAGGTCGCCCCGGCGGAGGTGGCTGAGCTTGTCGAAGCCTCCGGTGGTCTCGATGGGTCTCGGTCCCTTCGACAGGCTCAGGGACCTGGGTGTG
>NZ_JARHXC010000139.1:0-8557 GCF_029222405.1 Microbacterium sp. Kw_RZR3
CGGCATGGGCGGGTCGTCGCTGGCGCCGGAGGTCATCGCCCAGTCCGCCGGCGTCCCGCTGGTGATCCTCGACTCGACCGCCCCCGGCCAGGTGCTCGCCGCGATCGACGGCGACGCCGAAGCGGGCGGGCTCGCGCAGACGCTGCTCGTGGTCTCGAGCAAGTCGGGCTCGACCATCGAGACAGACTCCGCCAAGCGGGCATTCGAGGCCGCCTACCGCGACCTCGGCATCGACCCCGCCGAGCGCATCGTCGTGGTCACCGACCCCGGCTCCCCGCTCGAGCAGGCCGCTCGCGCCGACGGCTACCGCGTCTTCACCGCGGACCCCACCGTGGGCGGTCGCTACTCGGCCCTCACGGCTTTCGGTCTGGTCCCGACGGGTCTCGCGGGCGTCGACATCGAAGATCTCCTGAACGAGGCGGATGCCACCCTCCTCGAGGTCGCCATCGATTCCCCCGAGAACCCGGCGCTCGTGCTGGCCGCGGCGATCGCGGGCGGCGGCGAGCACCGCCGCGACAAGCTCGGCCTTGTGATGGACGACGCTCACCTGCCCGGCCTGCCGGAGTGGATCGAGCAGCTCATCGCCGAGTCCACGGGCAAGCAGGGCACCGGCATCCTCCCGGTCGTCCTCCTCCCGGTGTCTCCCGAGGTCGAATCGACTCCCGACGACCTGCAGGTCGCTCGCTTCGTCGACGACGCCCACAAGCTGCACCTGTTCGAGCATCACCACGGCGAGATCCTCGTCAGCGGTTCACTCGGCGCGCAGTTTGTCGTGTGGGAGTACGCGACGGCGATCGCCGGCCGCATGCTCGGCATCGACCCGTTCGATCAACCCGACGTCGAGTCAGCGAAGGTCGCCACGCGCGGTCTGCTCGACGCGCGACCCGCACCCACTCCCCCGGCGTTCGTCGTCGACGGCGTCGAAGTGCGCGTCTCCGATCCCGCGTTGGCCGTGAGCGGAACCGTCGCGGGCGTCCTCGAGGCGCTGTGGGCGACGGTTCCCGCCGACGGCTACGTCAGCATCCAGGCGTACGTGAACCGACTCGACGTTCCGCAGCTCCACGGTCTGCGCGAACTCGTCGCCGCCGATGCGGGACGCCCCACGACCTTCGGGTGGGGACCGCGGTTCCTGCATTCGACGGGGCAGTACCACAAGGGAGGGCCGGCCAACGGCGTCTTCCTCCAGATCACCGAACGCACCGACGTCGACCTCGAGATCCCGGGGCGCCCGTTCACGTTCGGCGAGCTCATTCAGGCACAGGCTGCGGGTGACGCGAGCGTGCTGGCGGACGGCCACGGCCGCCCCGTCGTCACGCTGACGCTGACCGACCCGCAGCTCGACGTTCTTTCACTCTTCGAGGCGGCACAGTAGAGCATGGTCGTAGAGATCACCCCGGGTCATAACCCCCTCCGCGATCCCGAGGATCGCCGGCTGAGCCGGATCGCCGGCCCCAGCGCACTCGTCATCTTCGGCGTGACAGGAGACCTGTCGCGCAAGAAGCTCATGCCGGCGGTCTACGACCTCGCCAACCGCGGGCTCCTGCCCCCGGGCTTCGCTCTCGTGGGCTTCGCGCGCCGGGACTGGGAAGACCAGGACTTCGCGAAGGTCGTCTACGAGTCGGTCAAGCAGTACGCCCGCACCGAGTTCCGCGAAGAGACCTGGAAGGAGCTCCTCGAGGGCATCCGGTTCGTCCAGGGCGAGTTCGACGACCCGGCGGCGTTCCAGCGTCTGCGCGAAACGGTCGATCGTCTCGACGTGGAGCGCGGGACGATGGGCAACCACGCCTACTATCTGTCGATCCCCCCGAAGGCGTTCCCGCTCGTCACCACGCAGCTCAAGGCCTCGGGCCTCGTCGGCGGAGACGCCGACAAGACGAGCGGGTGGCGACGCGTCGTCATCGAGAAGCCCTTCGGCCACGACCTCGCCTCGGCGCGCGCGCTGAACGAAGTCGTCGAGAGCGCGTTCCCGGCCGACTCGATCTTCCGGATCGACCACTACCTCGGCAAAGAGACGGTGCAGAACATCCTGGCGCTGCGCTTCGCGAACGAGCTCTACGAGCCGATCTGGAACCGCAACTACGTCGACCACGTCCAGATCACCATGGCCGAAGACATCGGCGTGGGTGGACGTGCGGGCTACTACGACGGGATCGGCGCCGCTCGCGACGTCATCCAGAACCACCTCCTGCAGCTGCTCGCCCTCACGGCGATGGAGGAGCCCATCAGCTTCAACGCCGCCGACCTGCGTGCCGAGAAGGAGAAGGTGCTCGCCGCCGTCCGCCTCCCGGAGAACCTCGCGGAGGCGACCGCTCGCGGCCAGTACGCGGGCGGCTGGCAGGGCGGCGAAGAGGTTCTCGGCTTCCTCGAGGAAGACGGGATGAACCCCGAATCGGTCACCGAGACCTACGCCGCGATCAAGCTCGAGATCAACACGCGTCGCTGGTCGGGCGTGCCGTTCTACGTCCGCAGCGGAAAGCGTCTCGGACGCCGCGTGACCGAGGTCGCCGTCGTCTTCAAGCGTGCGCCGCAGCAGTTGTTCTCGCGCAGCCAGACGCAGGAACTGGGGCAGAACGCCCTCGTCATCCGCGTGCAGCCCGACGAGGGCGTCACGATCCGCTTCGGTTCGAAGGTCCCTGGCGACGGTACACAGGTGCGCGATGTGACGATGGACTTCGGTTACGGCCACGCCTTCACCGAGGCGAGCCCCGAAGCGTACGAACGACTCATCCTCGACGTCCTTCTGGGTGACCCGCCGCTCTTCCCCCGCCACGAGGAGGTCGAGCTCAGCTGGAAGATCCTCGACCCCATCGAGGAGTTCTGGGCCGCCCAGGGCGGTCCGCTCGAACAGTACTCGCCCGGATCGTGGGGCCCGTCGTCCGCCGACGAGCTCCTCGCCCGCGACGGCCGCACCTGGAGGCGCCCGTGATCATCGACCTGCCCGACACCACCGTCAGCGCGATCTCGAAGAAGCTCGTCAGCGTCCGCGAAGAAGGCGGAGCCGTCGCTCTCGGGCGCGTCCTGACCCTCATCATCGTCACCCACCACGGTGCCGAGGAAGAGGTCATCGAGGCCGCGAACGACGCCTCGCGCGAGCACCCGATGCGCGTCATCGCCGTGCTCTTCGGGGACGAAGACGAGGCTCCCCGTCTCGACGCGCAGATCCGCGTCGGCGGAGACGCCGGCGCGAGCGAGGTCGTGGTGCTGCGCGCCCACGGCGCCGCGGGCTCCAACGCCGAGAGCCTGGTCACCGGGCTTCTCCTCCCGGATGCGCCCGTCGTGGCGTGGTGGCCCGCCGACGCCCCCGAGAACCCCTCGAGGTCGGCGATCGGGCGCATCGCGCAGCGGCGCATCACCGACGCTTCGTCGCAGGAGGATCCTGCCGCCTGGGTCGCCCGCCTGGGCGAGCACTACGCGCCCGGAGACACCGACTTCGCCTGGACGCGTCTCACGCGGTGGCGTGAGCAGCTCGCGGCGGTGCTCGACCAGCCCCCGTACGAGCCGGTCACGGCCATCGAGGTCAAGGGCGCGGCGGACTCCCCGTCGACGGCCCTGCTCGCCGCGTGGCTCGGCCTCAAGCTCGAAGCCCCCGTCGACTACACCTATCTGTCGCCGGACGAGTGGGCCACCGGCATCAAGTCGGTCCGCCTGACCCGTGAGAGCGGCGACACGCTCCTCGAACGGCCCGAGCCCGCGGTCGCCGTGCTGACCCAGCCCGGCCAGCCCACGCACGACCTCGCGTTCCCACGGCGGACGCTGCGCGAGTGCCTCGCCGAGGAGCTCCGTCGCCTCGACCCCGACGTGCTCTACGGCCGCGTCATCACCGAGTGTGCGCACCTTCTGCGCACGGCGGATGAGCGGAGCGACGCATGAGCGAGAACGGTGCGTCCAAGCGCGTCATCATCAAGCGCGACCCCGACACCCTGGCCGAGTACGTCGCGACGCGGTTCGTGAACCGCATCGTCAAGCGCGTGGCCGAGGGCAAGCGCATGCATGTGTGCCTCACGGGGGGAACGATGGGCGGCGCGGTCCTGCGCACCGCCGCGCGCGACCCCCGCGTCGCCGAGATCGACTGGTCGCTCGTGCACTTCTGGTTCGGCGACGAGCGCTTCGTGCCGCGCGACTCCGACGACCGCAACGAGAAGCAGGCGCGCGAGGCGTTCCTCGACCGTCTCGACATCCCCGCCGCGAACATCCACGCTGTCGCGTCGTCGGACGAGGGTCTCGACTTGGATGCCGCCGCCATCGCGTACGCGGACGAGCTCGCGCAGTTCGCCCCCTCCGACCGCAGCGAGACCGGCCCGTGGCCCTCGTTCGACATCTGCTTCCTCGGTGTGGGGCCGGACGCGCACATCGCTTCGCTCTTCCCCGACCGTTCCGAGATCTCGGTGACAGATCGCGCGACGGTGCCCGTGCGCGACTCCCCCAAGCCGCCGAGCGACCGCGTCTCTCTGACGCGACCGGTCATCAACTCGTCGAAGCGCGTGTGGATGGTCATCGCCGGAGCCGACAAGGCCGCCGCGCTCGGTCTCGCCCTCGCCGGTGCGAGCTACCAGAGCGTTCCCGCCGCGGGAGCCAAGGGTCGTCGTCGCACCGCGTTCTTCGTCGACGAGTCGGCCGCCGATCAGGTTCCCCCGCAGCTCATCGATCGCGAGTACTGACCCTCTCGCACGTCGACAAGAAAGAGACCGGATGCCATCGGCATCCGGTCTCTTCTCGTTCTCGCGAAGGCGGGCGGACGTTACTGTCCGCGGCGCTCGCGCAGCTGCTGCAGCGCGTCGTCGAGGAGCGACGCCGCTTCCTCGTCGGTGCGGCGTTCCTTCACGTACGCGAGGTGCGTCTTGTAGGGCTCGGACTTCGCGAGAGCCGGAGGGTTGTTCTTGTCGCGGCCGGCGGGGAGGCCGGAGTGCGGTGAGTCGATGGTCTCGGGGATCTCGTCGTCCGGGATCCCGGCGGCGAAGTACCGCACCGTCTCGTTACCGAGGGCGTCCCAGTACGAGACCGCGACGCGATCGGCGTGGAAACCGTGGTCCTGCTCACCCATGGGGCCGGCGCCCACCCGGGAGCCGCGAATCGCGTTGCCGCCAGTAGCCATGTCAGATCTCCGCGAACTTGGTCAGCAGACCGAGGCCGACGATGGTGACGAACCACACCAGCGCGAGCACGATCGTGAAACGGTTGAGGTTGCGCTCCGCGAGTCCGGACGAGCCGAGGGCGGAACTCATCCCGCCGCCGAACATGTCGGAGAGACCGCCACCGCGACCCTTGTGGAGCAGGATCAGCAGGGTCAGCAGGAGGCTGGTGACGCCCAGCAGCACCTGCAGGACGAACTCGAGAATCTGCACTGTCGAAAGCCTTTCGCGAGCGACCTGGTCGGCCGCACAAGCGTCAAGTATACGGGGAGGCGGGGCGGACACACGGATGCCCGCGACGAAGCGCCGCGGGCATCCGGTACGGGGTCAGACCCCGACGTGCTTCTGGTAGCGGATGATCGCGGCGAACTCATCGACGACGAGGCTCGCTCCACCGACCAGGGCGCCGTCCACATCGGGCTCGCGCATGAACGCGGCGATGTTGTTCGACTTGACTGATCCGCCGTAGAGCACGCGCGTGCGCGCTGCCGCGTCGGCACCGAGCTTGTCTGCCACGACGGCGCGAAGCTTCGCGCAGACCTCCTGCGCCTGGTCGGGCGTTGCCGCCTGGCCCGAGCCGATGGCCCAGACCGGCTCGTACGCCACGACGATGTCGGCATCGGATGCCACGCCTTCGAGCGCGACCTCGAGCTGGCCCACGGGCACGGCGCTCGCGCCGAACTTCTCGAGGTCTTCCGACGTCTCACCCACGCAGATCACCGGGACGAGACCGTGACGGAGAGCCGCCTGGGTCTTGGCCGCGACGACCTCGTCGGTCTCGTGGTGGAACTGGCGGCGCTCCGAGTGACCGATGATCACGTAGCGCGCGTTCAGCTTCGCGAGGAACTGACCCGAGATCTCACCGGTGTACGCACCGGAGTCGTGGGCGGACAGGTCCTGACCGCCGAGAGCGAACTCGATCTTGTCGGCATCCAGGAGAGTCTGCACGGTCCGCAGGTCGGTGAAGGGCGGGAAGACCGCCACCTCGACACTGCCGTTCTCGTGCTTCGCTTCCTTCAGCGTCCAGTGCAGCTTCTGGACGAACGCGACCGCCTGCAGGTGGTCGAGGTTCATCTTCCAGTTGCCGGCGATGAGGGGGGTTCTGGTCACTGCCATCCGAGGACCTCCAGTCCGGGGAGCTTCTTACCTTCGAGGAACTCCAGGCTGGCACCGCCACCGGTGGAGATGTGACCGAACTGGTCGTCCGCGAAGCCGAGCTGTCGCACGGCAGCCGCGGAGTCGCCGCCGCCGACGACGCTGAGACCGTCGACCTCGGTGAGCGCCTGCGCGACGGTCTTGGTGCCGGCCTCGAACGCCTTCATCTCGAACACGCCCATCGGGCCGTTCCAGAAGACGGTGCGGGATCCGCGGATCGCGTCGGCGAACAGCTCCGCCGTGCGAGGACCGATGTCGAGGCCCAGGCCGGACGCGCCGAAGGGTGTGTCCTCCAGCTTGTCGGCATCGGCCACGACGTGCTCGGCGTCCGCCGAGAACGAGGCCGCGACCACGGCGTCGACCGGAAGCACGATCTCGACGCCGCGCTCCCGCGCCGTGGCGAGGTAGCCCTTCACCGTGTCGATCTGGTCCTGCTCGAGCAGGCCCGAACCGACCTTGTGCCCCTCGGCGACGAGGAAGGTGAACATCATCCCGCCGCCGACGAGAAGCTTGTCGACGCGCGGGAGCAGGTGCTCGATGACCCCGAGCTTGTCGCTGACCTTCGAGCCGCCGAGGACGACCGTGTACGGACGCTCGGGGTTCTCGGTCAGGCGGTCGAGGACCTCGAGTTCCTTCTGGATGAGAAGGCCCGCGGCGGACGGCACGATCTGGGCGAGGTCGTAGACGCTCGCCTGCTTGCGGTGCACGACACCGAAGCCGTCCGACACGAGAGCGTCGCCGAGACGGGCGAGCTCCCGGGCGAACGCCTGGCGTTCGGTCTCGTCCTTCGAGGTCTCCCCCGCGTTGAAGCGGAGGTTCTCGATGACGGCGACCTCACCGTTCTCCAGAGCGGCCACGGCATCCTGAGCCGACTCGCCCACCGTGTCGCGTGCGAACGCGACGGGCTGGCCGAGCAGCTCGGAGAGGCGCTGCGCGACCGGCTCGAGCGAGTACTTCGGGTCGGGCGCGCCGTCGGGACGGCCCAGGTGCGAGCACACGACCACACGCGCGCCGGCGTTGATCAGTGCGTTGAGAGTCGGCAGCGACGCCCGCACGCGGCCATCGTCCGTGATGACGCCGTCCTTGAGAGGAACGTTCAGGTCACAACGGACGATGACGCGCGTGCCGGCGAGCGACCCCAGCGAATCGAGGGTGCGCAGAGCCATGAAGGGTTACAGGCGCTCGGCGACGTACTCGGTGAGGTCGACGAGGCGGTTCGAGTAGCCCCACTCGTTGTCGTACCACGACGACACCTTGACGAGGTTGCCGCTGACGTTGGTCAGCTCCGCGTCGAAGATCGACGAGTGCGGGTTGCCCTGGATGTCGCTCGAGACGATCGGGTCCTCGGTGTACTGCAGGATGCCGTTGAGGCGACCCTCGGCAGCGGCCTGCTTGTACACGGCGTTGATCTGGTCGGCGGTCAGGCCCTCGGTGGGCGTGACGATGGTGAGGTCGACGATCGAGCCGGTGGGGACCGGAACGCGGTACGACGAGCCGCTGAGCTTGCCGTTGAGCTCGGGGAGCACAAGGCCGATGGCCTTGGCCGCACCGGTCGAGGCGGGGACGATGTTGATCGCGGCGCCGCGGGCACGACGGAGGTCGCTGTGCGGACCGTCCTGCAGGTTCTGGTCGGCGGTGTACGCGTGAGCGGTCATCATGAAGCCACGCTCGATGCCGAAGGCGTCGTTGAATACCTTCGCCAGCGGGGCGAGGCAGTTCGTGGTGCACGAGGCGTTCGAGATGATGACGTCGGTCTCGGGGTTGTACGTCTCTTCGTTCACACCCATGACGATCGTGGCGTCGTCACCCGTGGCCGGAGCCGAGATGAGGACCTTCTTGGCGCCACCGGCGACGTGCTTCTTGGCGTCTTCCGCCTTGGTGAAGCGACCGGTCGACTCGATGACGATGTCGACACCGAGCTCGCCCCAGGGGAGGTTGGCGGGGTCGCGCTCTTCGAAGACCTTGATGGTCTTGTCGCCGACGGTGATGGAGTCTTCGGTGTACGAGACGTCCTCGGCGAGAACGCCGCCCACGGAGTCGTACTTGAGGAGGTGCGCGAGGGTCTTGTTGTCGGTGAGGTCGTTCACCGCCACGATTTCGAGGTCGGCACCCTGCGCGAGAGCCGCGCGGAGGTAGTTGCGTCCGATACGGCCGAAGCCGTTGATTCCGATCTTGACGGTCACGGAATATCTCCTGAATCAGTTGTGCGCGAGAAGCGCGTGATTGCGGTGTTCGCTAGCGGACAACGGCGTCCCGGTGGGGTGTCCCACCGG
>NZ_JARHXC010000013.1:0-7250 GCF_029222405.1 Microbacterium sp. Kw_RZR3
ACCCTCGGGCCGCCAGCGGCGCGTCGCCCCAGGACTCCGCACGACGGCACGCGCTCGGCATCCGGAACCGAGGCGACGGCGACCGGCCCACGGCGGACCGTCAGGCGGAGTCCGCGGCCGACACGCCGATACCCGGGGGTCGCCAGGGGCATGTCGGGCCTGAACTCCGCACGACGGCACGCCCGCGGTATCCGGAACGCCCGCCCGAAACCGGACGACGAAGCGGCCCGCCCCCGACAGAGGAACGGGCCGCCTCGGGGAAACTCAGCGCGTGTACGCGCGGACGATGCCCCAGACCGCGAAACCGACGAGGCTCGCGACACCGGCGACGACCGCTGCGGCCGCGCCCGGGTTGCGCTGAGCGCTCTCGCGCACGTCGCGGATCTTCTGATCGACCGCCTCGCTCGCGCGACGCGGGATGTTCGCCTTCTCTTCGAGGGCGGCGAGCGCCGCCTTCAGCTCCGCGCGCGCGGACTGCACCGGGTCGGTGATGCCAAGCGGCACCGCGGTGCGGGGGACGGGGACGGGACGCTCAATACTCACTGCCGGCCTCCTTCACGATGCGGACGTCTTCGGCGATCGCCTCGCCCGGGTTCTCGCGGTTCGAGAGCTTCTTGAACCGCAGCCATCCGAGCAGCGCGAGCACCGCGGTGATGACGATCATCACGCCGAACACGATGAGCGCCGCGGCCCACACCTGCAGCCAGAGCGACAGCAGAGCGATCACGAACGCGAAGAACACGGGGACGGCCCAGAACACCACGATCAACGCGCCGACGAACCAGCCAGCGCCGATCCCGGCGTCCTTCGCCGTGCGCTGCGCCCACGCCTTCGCCCCGTTGATCTCGGCGATGACGAGGTTGCGGACGAGCTCGGGGATGTCGCCGATCAGCGTGAACAGGCTGTCGTCGGAGCGATCGCGGAACCCGCGAGGAGTGGTCATGCCTCAGCTCCCGGACGAGGTGGAGCCGCTCTTGGCCGCACGAGCGCGCGTGGTCGCGGTCTTCTCGGCCTGCTTCGCGTCGTCGACCGAGTCCTCGACCACGTCGGCGACCTCGGATGCCGACTGCTTGGCCGCCTTGGCAGCCCGTTCGGCGCGTTCCTGGGCGGTGCCGGACTGGGCTGCGGCGCCGGTGACCGACTTCGCGCCCTTCCAGACCACGCCGGGCACGGACTTCAAGGCCGAGACGCCGAAGGCTTTGACCTTCTCGACCTGCCCCTGGACGACGGGCTGTTCCCAGACCTTCTCGGCCTGCGCCTTGATCTGCTCGTACCGTTCGCGTCCCGCGCGTGCACCGAGCACGTAGCCCGCCACGAGTCCGACGACGAGTGCTGCTTTGCCCCTCATGGGGTCTCCTCACGCTCGATCGAGTGCTGGTCGACTCTCACGATAGTCACGTATTCCGATTCCGGCATCCGCCCTTGACAGACCGCGACATCTCCGCGAGGAGAGCGCCGGTCAGTGATGCCACAGGGCGGCGCTGCGGACCCGGTCCGCCTCGGCGCGCGCGTCGGGGATGACCTGGGCGAGCCCCGTCCCCGCGACCCAGGCCCCGGTCACCCCGAGGCCCGTCACCGCGTGCACTGCGCCGCGGGCCGCGGCGGTCTCGGCCGCGCGACCGATGGTGGCCGCGGGTTGCGACTGCACGTAGCGCACGCGCCGCGCGGCGCGGAGGGTGGATGCCGGCAGCTCGACGCCGAACATCGCCGCCGCCTCCGAGAGCGCGAGGTGCGCCGCGGCGTCGTCGTCGAGGTCGGCGGTCGCGGGCTCTTCGCCCTGGGCTCCGAACGACACCCGGACGACATGGATGCCGGGGGCGGTGGCATCCCGAACCCAGTCCCACTTCACCGTCGAATGCGTGAGGGCTTTCGCCACGTGGCTTCCGGGCACGGTGAGCACGCCGGTCCCGCGAGGAGCGGCGTCGAGCACGGGCGCGTCGAGCACGAGGGTGACGACCTCGACCACCGGGGCGACGGGGTCGCCCCCCTCGAGCGCGGGCACGACGGGCGCGAGGAGCGCGCGGGCGGGCCCCTCGGGGAGCGCCACGATGACGGCTTCGGCGTCGAGGGGGTCGGTGTCCCCGGAGATCACGACGCGCCACCCGGTGCCGTTCGGCTCGAAGGCATTGACCGACGCCTCCGTGCGCAGCTCGACGCCGAGCTCGACCAGCTGGGCGACGAGCGCGTCGACGAGGCGCGACATCCCCCCGGCGATGCCCTGCACGGCCCCGCCGGGAGCGGGCGCTTTGCGGCCTTCCGCGACGGGAACGTCGGAGGCCGGAGCATCGGCGGGCTTCGCCGTCGCGCGACTGAGACGCATCTCGGCGACCGCGCCCGACAGCGAGCCCGTCCGGGTGAGGGCGGCATTGAGCCCGGGCGCGGCGAGATCGACGTCGATGTCGTCGGGTCGCGCGGAGTACACCCCGCTCGTGACCGGCGCGACGAGACGGTCGAGCACACGCGCGCCCATCCGGGTGCGGACGAGCGTGCCGAGGCTGCGCTGATGCCCGATCGTCAGCGGCGGCCGCAGGCGATCGAGGTAGGCGCGCCACGTTCCGCTCCACCCGATGATGCGGCGGACGTCGGGAGCGAAGGGATTGTCCGGGATGCCGAGCACCCCGCCCTTCGGCAGAGGAGCCGCCCCGACCCCCGGCACTCCCGCGACCCACGCCCCGGCCGGGTTCGGCGAGACGACGGCGTCGGCGAGTCCGAGCTCGTCGAGGAGAGCGCGGACCACGCCGCCGCGCGTCGCGAAGCTCTCGGCCCCCACGTCGAGAGTGAGCCCCCCGACCTCGGCGGAGCGGACGACGCCGCCGAAGGCCTCGGAGGCCTCGAGGACGGTGACGCGCAGCCCGACCTTGGTGCACTCCCACGCCGCGACGAGGCCGGCGATGCCGCCCCCGGCCACGACGACGTGCGTCTCGGACGCCTGCCGCGCGAGGCGCGCGAGCGGGTCGCTCACGCGTTCGCCCCGAGCTCGGGCTCGCCGTGCACGAGCTCGCCGTGGGCGTGCGCGACGATCCGGGTCAGCACGTCGGGGTCGGTGTCGGGGGGAACACCGTGGCCCAGGTTGAGGATGTGCGCGCGCGCCGCGCGTCCGCGCGCGAGCACGTCGTCGACGTGGGCTTCGAGGACGGGCCACGGGGCTCCGAGCAGCGCCGGGTCGAGGTTGCCCTGGAGCGTCACGTCGGGGCCGACGAGAGCCGCGGCCTCGTCGAGCGGCATCCGCCAGTCCACACCGACCGCGTCGGCGAGGCCGCCCAGGCGCATGTCGTCGAGGAACGCCCCGGTGCCCACACCGAAGTGGATGCGCGGAACCTCGATGCCCTCGAGCGCCTCTCGCGAGTGCGGAGCGATGAACTTGCGGAAGGTCGCGGGCGACAGCGACCCGGCCCACGAGTCGAACAGCTGTACCGCCTGCGCACCGCCGTCGATCTGCGCGTCGAGGAACGCGCGCGAGACTTTCGCGAGCCACCCCGCGAGACGGTGCCACGACGCGGGGTCGGCGTGCATCATGCCGCGCGCCCGCAGGTGCTCCTTCGAGGGGCCGCCCTCGACGAGATAGGCCGCGAGAGTGAACGGCGCCCCGGCGAAGCCGATCAGGGGCACGGCGTCGTCAAGCTCGGCGGTCACGAGCCGGGCTGCCTCGCGCACCGGCTCCGCGGCTGCTGCCACGTCGTCCGGGTCGATCGCCGTGATGCGCGCGACGTCGTCGGCCGTGCGCACGGGGTCGGCGAACACCGGGCCGCGACCGGGCTCGATCACGACGTCGACACCGGCCAGGCGAAGCGGCACGACGATGTCACTGAAGAAGATGGCGGCATCCACGTCGTGGCGCCGGATCGGCTGCAGCGTGATCTCGGCCGCGAGGTGCGGGGTGAGGCACGCGTCGAGCATGCGGGTCCCGACGCGCAGCTCGCGGTACTCGGGGAGCGAGCGCCCCGCCTGCCGCATGAACCAGACGGGCTGCCGTTCGGGACGGTCGCCGCGGAGGGCGCGCAGAAGGGGGGCATCGGGGGTGGCCATGGCATCCATTCTCCCATCGGGCGTACGCGCGAAAAGGGGATGCCTCGACGTCGAGCGGCCGTCCGGAACACCCCTCGCACCCCGGGCGTAGAATGATCGGGTGCTGCTGTGCGTCAGCGCGAGTCACAAGACCGCGTCCTTCGAGCTCCTCGAGCGACTCAGCGTACCCAGCAGCCCCGTTGCACCCCTGATCACCGAGCACGGCGGCGAGTGCGTGCAGGGAGCGGTCGTCGTCGCGACCTGCAATCGCTTCGAGGCGTACGTCGACATGGACGAGCCGGTCACCGCGGGTGTCGCGCTCGGCGTCGAAGCAACCCTCGCCGCGATCGAGAGCGCCACGGGCGTCCCGGCTCGCGAGCTCGAGGGCTCGTACACCGTTCTCGGCGGCAGCGAGGTCGCGGAGCACCTGTTCGCCGTGGCATCCGGACTCGAATCCGTCGTCGTCGGCGAGGGCGAGATCGCCGGCCAGGTACGCCGCGCGCTGACCGAGTCGCGCGAACAGGGCACCACGTCGGCCGAGCTCGAGCGGCTCTTCCAGCGGGCATCCGAGGCTCAGCGCGGCGTGAAGAACTCCACCGCGATCGGCCGCGCCGGGCGCTCGCTCGTGCGCCTCGGTCTCGAGCTCGCGAGCAGCCGCATCGCCGACTGGTCGACGCAGCGCGTGCTGCTGGTCGGCACCGGCGCCTACGCCGCAGCGACCGTCGCCGCGCTCCGCGACCAGGGCGCCGAGAACATCTCGGTGCACTCCCCCTCGGGCCGTGCCGCGAAGTTCGCCGCGAAGCACGGCCTGCACGCCGTGTCGGCCGAGACGTTCCCCATGGCCGTCGCACACGCCGACCTCGTGATCACGTGCACGACGAGCGAGCACCACGTCGTCAGCGCCGCGACCTTCGCCGCGGGCCGCACCGCGGTCGAAGCGGCCGCTCCCGCCGCGACGGGCTGCCCGGTCGACCACTCCGGTCGCCGTCTGGTGATCGATCTCGGTCTGCCCCGCAACGTCGACCCCGACGTCGCCACGGTGCCCGGCGTCGACCTGCTCGACCTCGAGACCATCCGCCTGCACGCCCCGCTCGAAGAGCTGCAGGCGACGGATGCCGCGCGCGACCTGGTCCGCGACGCCGCACGCCGCTTCGTGTCGGTGGGAGAGCGTAAAAACATCACCCCCGCCGTCGTCGCCCTGCGCGCGCACGTCTTCGGGGTTCTCGACGCCGAGGTCGCGCGCGTCCGTGCCCGCGGCGACGAGGGTGGCCAGACCGAGCAGGCTCTTCGTCACCTCGTCGGTGTTCTGCTGCACACCCCGACGACGCGCGCGCACGAGCTCGCCGAGACCGGGCGCGCCGACGAGTACATCGACGCCCTGTCGGCCCTGTTCGGCATCGAGGTCGCCGACTCCACGGCCTCCGCCGAGCGTCCGGTGGCCGACGCGGGCTGACGCGTTCCGCCGAGTGGCCGGGCCACGCCGTGACCGGCGGAGGACCTGGGCCGAGCGGAGGGCCCACCCCCGGCATCCGTCCTCCCTTCGTCCCCAGTCCTCCGGCTGGCACCGGCACCGGGCTGCGGCATGTTCCGCGAGCCGGCGGAGGAGGTTCCGGGAGCGGAGGACCGCCGCCGCGGCATCCGCCCTCCCGCCGCCGAAACTCCTCCCGTGGCGGGCTGCGGGGGCGTGACCGGCGGAGGATCTGGGACAAGCGGAGGACCGGCCCCCGGCATCCATCCTCCGGTCGTCCCTGATCCTCCGGCTGGCACGAAAGTCGGCGACGAAGCAGACACCCCGTCGGGCAGGATGAATGCCATGAGCACTCCCGCATCCGAGGTGTACCGCGTCGCCGGGGAGAAGCGCTCCGGCAACGGCCTGCGCTGGGCCGCGACGGTGGTCATGGGGCTCTTCGACGCCGGGACCGATGCGCCGTCGGTGAGCGAGGTCGTGATCCGACGGGCGGACGGCTCGCTCGTGAAGCGGCTTCCGCCGGGAGACGTCGAGCACTTCGAGAAACAGCTCACCGAGGTCACGGCCGACCTGGACACGATGGATGCCGTGCCTTTCGCGCGGAAGTGGATCGCCGAGCCCGAGTGAGCCGGGCGGGTCCGCGCGAGAATGGACGCATGAGCCTGCACATCACCGACGACCCCGCCGCCGACGACCTGCTCTCGAGCAATCCCCTCGCGCTGCTGATCGGGATGCTCCTCGACCAGCAGGTCGCGATGGAGACCGCCTTCGCCGGACCGCTCAAGATCCAGGAGCGCACCGGATCGATGGATGCCGCGGCCATCGCGCATGAGAACCCCGACACCTTCGCGGCTGCTTTCGCGCAGTCTCCCGCGGTGCACCGCTTCCCGGGGTCGATGGCGAAGCGCGTCCAGGCGCTGTGCGCCGCGATCGAGCAGGACTGGGAAGGGGACGCCGCGGCGATCTGGACACGCGACGACCCCGACGGCGCGACGGTGTTGAAGCGCCTGAAGGCGCTGCCGGGATTCGGCGAGCAGAAGGCCAAGATCTTCCTCGCGCTCCTGGGCAAACAACGCGGCTTCACGGGCGCGGGGTGGCGCGACGCCGCCGCTCCGTACGGCGAGGACGGGTCGTTCCGTTCCGTCGCCGACATCACGAGCCCGGAGTCGTTGACCAAGGTGCGCGAGTTCAAGCGCGCGGCCAAAGCAGCAGCGCGCGAGAACGCTTCCTGACTCCTCCTCCCCAAGATGAGGGTTTGGGGAGAGTCATCCACATCGGCTTCCTCGGCCGTGCCGACCTGATTAATGTCGACTCGTTCGTCATCCCCGATTCACGACCCGAAGGGTGGTCTCTCGTGAAGTTCGCAATGGGTTCCAGCACGCTGGGCGTGCTGAGCAAGGC
Organism: Microbacterium sp. Kw_RZR3; assembly: GCF_029222405.1. NCBI lineage: Bacteria > Bacillati > Actinomycetota > Actinomycetes > Micrococcales > Microbacteriaceae > Microbacterium > Microbacterium sp. Kw_RZR3. The sequence goes on from NZ_JARHXC010000013.1 coordinate 6,875, forward strand.
AACATCGGGCTCGAGCGACGAGCTCTCACTGCTCGTCCGCCAGCTCTTCGAGGCCGCAGAGCCTCTCGAAGGACAGTTCCAGGGCGCCGGTCGCGCGGCCTTCGATCGCTTCAAGTCCCGCACCGACGAGATCTCGGCCGAGCTCAAACTCTCCCTCGACGGGGTGCTCACCGGCATCACGGGCATGGACCGCTCGTTCCAGGAGGGCGAGGCGGCCATGGTCGACGAGACCACGAGCCTCGAGTCCGGTTCGTCGTTCGACGCCGCGCGCTTCGGCGCACGCTGAGAGAAGGAGACGCCCGCATGGTGAACCAGGCAGATCGTCGCGACTACTCGGTCGCCGCCTCGCAGAACGCTCAAGACAACTTCAACCGCA
>NZ_JARHXC010000140.1:0-11420 GCF_029222405.1 Microbacterium sp. Kw_RZR3
CGGCCGCCCGACCGCGGCGGCGGCGCGTTCGCTCACGGAGCGCGCCGTGACGGAAGTGGTCCACTCGGACCGCTTCTCGAGCGTCTGGGCCGCGGTGGTGCACACCTCCCACCGCGCTCTCGTGTTCGGCGCGACGTCGGACGGCGGCGGCATCATCGTGCTGACTCCGGACGGCCTCGGGGTACAGGTCGGCGGGGTGGTGTCGGCGATCACCGACGAACTGAGTCTGCAGGGCTCCCCCGTGGCGGCTCTCATCCCGAGGGTCGATCACGTGGTCATCGTCGGCGACGGCGCGCCGTTGCGCATGTTGCGCGCCGGCTACGCCCTCGTCACCGCGGCGGGCGTGCTGCTACCCGCCTTGGCGGTCGTCCTCCTCGCGGGCGGGGCCCTCGTCGAACAGAGACGGGGACGTGCGATCATCGGCACCGGACTGGCGATCGTCGTCGGTTCCGGAATCCTTCTGATCGGTGCGGCTGTGGCGCCCACCGTCGTCGCCAGGACGGCCGCCGCCGGCGGTCTCGATCCCGCGGGCGTCGCCGCCATCGTCCGCCAACTGTTGACGTCACTCGTCGGGTCGTCCGGCGTGGTCTTCGGCGCGGGGGTCCTCCTCCTCGCGGTGGACGTCATCGTCGCACGGCGCACGGGCCGCGCAGCTGAGCATCCGACGCCGACGCCCGGCGATCTTGCGGCGACGACGGATGGCCGCATCCGGCCGTTACCATGACCGAAAGCGCAATCGGAAGCGAGCCCCGTGTCTACCAACCCCGCCCCTGGCGACCCTTCTTCCGCCGAGGGTGACGCCCCGGCACCCACCGCCCTCGGTGCCGCCGAGCCGGCACCGGCACCCACCGAGACGCGCGCTCCCGGCGAGGACCACCCGCCCGCCCCCCGGTCGCGGCCCCGCCGGAGCACCGTCATCCTCGGTTCGGGCCTCGCACTGCTCGTCGTCGCCGCAAGTGCGGGGTTCTTCTGGCTCAGCGCGCAACTCGCCGCATCCCAGCAGCAGATCCTGGACCAACAGCAGCAGATAAACGACCAGCAGCGTGAGCTCGAGGAGCAGCGGGCGCAGCTCGATCGCAAGGAGCAGTTCGGCGCGGCCATGCAGGAGCTCTACGCGACGATCGATCCGCTCGTGGGCCTCCCGTACGCGTCGCTCGTGTCCTGGAGCGAGGTCGAGGGGTTCGCCCACAGCGCCTGGGCGCACCGCGAGAGCGTCGTGACGATGGAACGTGACATCACCGACGTCAAGATGTTCACGACGAAGCTGGCCAACCGCGTGGAGGCCGCGCGCTCCGTGGGCTCGACGAACGCGACGGGGAGCCCGTGGGAAGCCGCGCTCGACTCGCTCGGTCACGGGTGGGTGACCATGGCGTACGACGAGAGCAACCGCCCGTGCGGCCTCGAGGCGATGGCCTGCGTCTCGAGCGCAGATCCCTTCGTCGTCCACGTCAGCAGCGACACCCGCAACACCTCGACACTGACGGACTGGATGCGCACCGGGGTCGCGTACCACGAGTACTCGCACGTGCTGCAGTTCACCAACCCCGAAGCCACGGCATCCGCGCTCACCGCCTTCGGAGGGAATGCGGAGACGATGGCGGACTGCTACGCGCTGACCTTCCTCGACGGATGGACGTTGGACCACGTGGTGCCCATCGACAGCTCCTCCTACTGGGAAGTGAGCGTGGGCTACGGCTACACGTGCGATGATGCGCAGCGCCAGGTCATCCGCGACTGGGTGGGAAGTCTGGGCCTGCAGAAGCGCACCGTCTCGCAGTGAGGACGGGCGAGACGGGTGTCGGCGCCCCTCCTTAGAGTGGATGCATGGCAGACACCCTCCCCTACGGTTCCTGGCCGTCACCGATCACGCCCGAGTCGGTGGCGCAGTCCTCGCCGCGTATCGACGGCGCACGGCTGGTGGCTGACGAGGTGTGGTGGGGCGAGTCCGTGCCCGCCGAAGCGGGGCGCGTCGCGGTGAAACGGCGCCGCGCCGACGGAACCATCGAGACCGTGCTCCCCGCTCCCGCCAACGCCCGCTCGGCGGTGCACGAGTACGGCGGAGGCGCGTGGACGGCATCCGACGACGGCGAGCTGTTCTACGTCGAGAAGACCGACCAGCGCGTGTACGCGCTCCGACCGGGCGGCACGGCGCGCCCCCTCACCCCCGCCGACGAGGCCGTGCGTCACGGCGGCCTCCGGTTCGAGCACGGCGTCCTCCTCGCCGTGCGCGAGACCCACGGTTCCGACCGCGTCCCCGCGCGCGCGATCGTCCGCATCGCCGTCGATGGCGAGGGGGCCGGCGAGGTCCTCGCCGCCGGGAGCGACTTCCTCGCCCAGCCCGCGCTGTCGCCCGACGGACGACGCCTCGCCTGGGTCGCGTGGAACCACCCCGACATGCCGTGGGACGCCACGATCATCCGCGTCGCCGACCTCGACACGGGCACGGTGCGCGACATCGCCGGGGGCGCGAACCGCGCTCCCCTGCAACCGGTCTGGATCGGCGACGACGAACTGCTCTACGCCGATGACCCCGACGGTCGGTGGAACCTGTTCCGCCACCCCCTCGACGGCGACGCCCAGGCGGTCGCCCCCGCCGACGCCGACACCGGCGGTGGGCTCTGGGTGCTCGGGACACGGTGGTTCGGCGCCACCGACGACGGCCGCATCGTCGCCGTGCGGACCGACGGCGGCGACGAGGTCGTCGAGATCGCCCCGTCCGGGGTCCGTCCGCTGGAGGTCCCCGCCGTGTCGGGCGCCGCGGTCGACGACGCACGCGGTACGCGGGTGCTGGTGTCGGGGTCCGACGCGGGCGGCCGCTCGGGTCTCTGGCTCGTCGACCTCGCCGCCGGCAGCGTCGATCTCGTCACGGGCGGAGCGGGCTCATGGGGAGACGAATGGATGCCGACGGCCCGCGCCCTCGAAACCGAGGGGCCGCACGGTACCGTGCACGCCTTCGCCTACGCGCCGACCAATCCCGAGGTCACTGCCCCGGACGACGAGCGCCCGCCGTACGTCGTTCTCGTGCACGGGGGTCCCACCTCGCACGTCGGACCGGCTCCCTCGGCGAAGACGGCGTTCTTCACAAGCCGCGGGATCGGCGTCCTCGACGTGAACTACGGAGGTTCCACCGGTTACGGCCGCGCCTATCGGGATCGTCTGAAGGGGCAGTGGGGTGTCGTCGACGTCGATGATGTCGCGGCCGCAGCGTCCGCTCTCGCCGACGCGGGACTCGCCGACCCTGATCGCCTCGCCATCGCCGGCGGCTCGGCCGGGGGCTGGACCGTGCTCGCCGCGGTGACGAACACCGACGTGTTCTCGGCCGGCATCTCCCGCTACGGCGTGGGTGACGCACGCGCGCTGGCGGAAGACACCCACGATTTCGAGGCGCGCTACCTCGACGGGCTCATCGGCGCTCTCCCCGACGCCGAGAACGTCTACATCGAACGATCCCCGCTCACCCATCCCGAGCGGTTCCGTGTTCCCTTGCTCATCCTGCAGGGCTCAGAAGACCGGGTCGTCCCTCCCTCGCAGGCCGAGGCGATCCGAGACGCCCTGGCGGCCCACAGCGTGCCGTACGCGTACGTGCTCTACGAGGGCGAGGGACACGGTTTCCGCCGCGCGGAGACCGTGATCGACTCGCTCGAGCGCGAACTCGGGTTCCTGGGCGCCGTGTTCGGTTTCGAGACACCGGGGGTCCCCGCACTCGATCTCGGCTGAGACCACCGGGGCTCGCCGGCATCCCCGCCGGGCATCGCACCTCGACGTGCCGGAAGGCTCAGCCGTCCCGACGGGCGCGGGACTCGACCGCGAAGAGCAGCGGGTCGGGTGATGACACCTTCGAAGCGTGGCACGTCCCGCGGGTGCGCGCGGCCCCGATGCTCCACCGTCGAGAGGCCCCGTGAGGGCCGGGACCCCCGCGCCGAAGCACGGGGATCCCGGGGTCAGGCCGCGTACGGCTCGAGTTCGGCCGCCAGTCGCGCACCCACGTGCGCGTGCAGGAAGGTTCCGGTCTCGCGGTGCTCCTGCGCCACGATCAAGCCGCTCTCGTGCACCGCCGACACGAGGTCGCCGCGGTCGTACGGAACGACGGCCTGCACCTCGACGGCGGGAAGCGGGAGGGCCTCCTCGATCGCGGCGCGAAGCTCATCGATGCCCTCTCCCGTGCGCGACGAGACGAAGTGCGCTCTCGGGGCGAGCCCGCGCAGCACGAGGCGATCATCGTCGCTGACGAGGTCGGCCTTGTTGAACACGACGATCTCGTGGCCGAAGTCGGCCTCGACGTCGCCCATCACGTCACGAACCGTCGCGAGCTGCGCGGCCGGGTCGGGGTGCGAGGCGTCCACGACGTGCAGGATCACGTCGGCGTCGCCCACCTCTTCCAGCGTCGAGCGGAAGGCCTCGACGAGCTGGTGCGGCAGGTTGCGCACGAAACCGACCGTGTCGGTCAGCGTGTACACGCGACCGTCGGTCGTCTCGGAGCGGCGGACCGTGGCATCCAGGGTGGCGAACAGCGCGTTCTCGACGAGCACACCGGCGCTCGTGAGGCGGTTGAGCAGGCTCGACTTGCCGGCGTTGGTGTACCCGGCGATGGCGACGGACGGGATCGTGTGGCGCTTGCGCTCGGCACGCTTGGCCGCCCGCGCGGGAGCGAAGTCGCGCAGCTGCTTGCGCAGCAGCGCCATCTTGGTGCGGATGCGACGGCGATCGAGCTCGATCTTCGTCTCACCCGGACCGCGCGATCCCATGCCCGCGCCGCCGGCGCCGACCTGTCCACCGGCCTGCCGAGACATCGACTCACCCCACCCGCGCAGGCGGGGAAGCAGGTACTCGAGCTGAGCGAGCTCGACCTGGGCCTTACCCTCTCGGCTCTTCGCGTGCTGGCTGAAGATGTCGAGGATGACCGTCGTGCGGTCGATGACCTTGACCTTCACCACGTCTTCGAGCGCGCGGCGCTGACTGGGCGCCAGTTCGGTGTCGGCGATGACGGTGTCGGCGCCCACGGCGGCGACGATGTCGCGCAGCTCCTCGGCTTTTCCTCGACCGACGTACGTCGCCGGATCGGGATGCGGTCGGCGCTGGAGCACACCGTCGAGCACGACCGCGCCGGCCGTCTCGGCGAGCGCGGCCAGTTCGCGGAGGGAGTTCTCGGCATCCGCCTGATACCCCTGCGGGTGGACGCCGACGAGCACCACGTTCTCGAGCCGCAGTTGGCGGTACTCGACCTCGGTGACGTCTTCGAGCTCGGTCGACAGGCCGGGAACACGACGCAGCGCGGCGCGCTCCTCGCGATCCCATTGATCGCCGTCGGTGTTGCCCCCGTACGCCGTTGCGGCGTCCTGCAGGGCCTGTGCTGCACCGAAGACCCGGACCCCGCGGTGCGCTTCGGCGCGCGACAGCACGCGGTCCACCGGGTCCACCGGGGCCGCGTCCGTGCTCGGGGGTGTGGTCTGTTCGGTCATGTGTTCCTTTCGTGGGCGGGCTCTCCCGCTCGTTCTCGCACTTTAGTCGTCCCCGGCGTCGGAGAGCCGGGTCCGTTACTCTGTCGGAATGGGCAGCGAGCACTATTTCAGCGCGTCGCCGTCGAGTCCCGAACAGCTCCGCCGCATCCGTGTGACGCTTGCCGGTCGTGACCTCGAGGTCGTCACGGCAGGCGGAGTCTTCAGTCCCGACCATGTGGATGCCGGGACCTCGGTGCTCCTCGCCAACACGCCACCCCCTCCCGCCGGTGGGCACTTCCTCGACCTGGGGTGCGGGTGGGGTCCGATCTCGCTGTCGCTCGCGCTCGCGTCACCGCACGCGACCGTGTGGGCGGTCGACGTCAACGAGCGTGCTCTCGATCTCGTGAGGCGCAATGCCGAGTCACTCGGCCTCACGAACATCAACGCCGTGCGTCCCGAGGATGTTCCCGAGGACGTCTCGTTCCGCACCATCCGCTCGAATCCGCCGATCCGCGTGGGCAAGAGCGAGCTGCACAACATGCTCGAACACTGGATTCCGCGCCTGTCCGAGCGGTCGGACGGGTGGTTCGTCGTGCAGCGCAACCTGGGTTCGGACTCGCTGCAGCGGTGGCTCGCCGCGACCTTCGCGCCGGGCTACAGCGTTCAGCGTGCGGCGACCGGACGCGGCTTCCGCGTGCTGCGCGTGCGCCGCCACGGCTCGCCGCCGAGCGAGCCGATCGACGTCATCGCCTGACGCGGCGTCTGTCGGCGCGGCCGGATGCCGCGGCGATCGGCCGCGACCCGAGACCTCGCCCGGTGTCGCGACGCGGTCTCGCGACGCGGTCTCGCAACGCGGTGCCGCCACGCGGTCTCCGCGAGCGCGGAACGCCCGCGCGCTGCGCTCAGGCCAGCGCGACCTCACCCGTGAAGACCAGTGACGCGGGACCCGAGAGGAACACGTGCCCCCCGGCCACCCGGACGCCCAGGGTGCCACCCGGAGTGTCGACCGTCCAGACGTCGGGCGCGGCCGAGCCTGCCCAGTGCCGCACGGCGAGCGCGGCCGCGGCGACCCCGGTGCCGCAGCTCAGCGTCTCGCCGACGCCCCGCTCGAACACGCGAAGACGGATCGCTCCGACGCCCTCCTGGACGAGCGGATCGGCGGGGACGACGAACTCGACGTTCGCTCCGTGGCGCGGGGCCGGGTCGAGCACGGGTTGGTAGGTGAGGTCCAACGCCTCGAGCTCGGCATCCGATGCCACCGCCACCACCACGTGCGGGTTGCCGACGTCGATGCCCACACCGGGACGCGCGACGGGAAGTCCCTTCGCACGGACGAGGGTGTCGTCGGCCTCGATCGCGAAAGCGCCGAGATCGACCTCGTAACCGCGTTCGCTGCGCGTGAGGGTCTTCACGCCCGCGCGCGTGCCGATGCGCAATCCCCCGTCGAGGGTCGCGAGCCCCGTGTCGCTCAGGTACCGGGCGAAGACCCGCGTGCCGTTGCCGCACATCTCGGCCTTGGACCCGTCGGCGTTGCGGTAGTCCATGAACCACTCGACACCGGATGCCACCGCCTCCGCGCCCTCGTCGATCGCGGCCGCGCGGACGACGCGCAGCAGGCCATCGGCTCCGATGCCGAAGTGGCGGTCGCACAGCACCGCGACCTGCTCGTCGCGCAGCTCGAGTTCGCCGTCGGGGTCGGAGATGATCACGAAGTCGTTGCCCGTGCCGTGGCCCTTGGTGAACGCGATGGTCGACATGACTCCAGTCTAGGGACGCGGCTCTCTGGGACGCGGCTTTCTGGGACGCGGCAGAGTCACGCCGTCGGCGCGGGCGGACCGCCCGGACCGTCGACGATGAGCCGCTTGCCCGTGGCCCAGGTGTCGAAGGGCTCGTATCCCAGGGCGTGGTAGAACCCCCGGGCGCCGCTGTTGTCGGGCCGCACCATGAGCTGCACCTTCGGGCACCCCATCGCCTCAAGCAGACGCTCCGCCTCGGCGACCAGCGCCGCCCCGAGGCGCTGACCCCGGTGCGTACCGGCCGTGGCGAGGTAGTACAGCCACCCGCGATGCCCGTCGTACCCGGCCATGACGCTCCCCACGACCGCATCCCCGTCGACCGCGACGAGGAAGAGCTCGGGCTGGACGGTGAGCTTGCGCCGGATGTCAGCGTGCGGATCGTTCCAGGGCCGGGTCAGACCGGCTTCCTCCCACAGCGCGACGACGGCGTCCTCGTCGGCGATGTCGAACGCGCGGATCTCGACGGTCACGATCGTTCCTCTCGGTCGGCGGCCAGGGCCGTGGCATCCACGGTTCGGGCGTCGACCCACCACGCGCCGTCGTAACGGCGGAACCACGACACCTGGCGACGGGCATAGCGGCGGGTGAGCGCCTGCGTCTCGGCGATCGCCTCGTCGCGGGTGAGATCACCGCGCAGCTGAGCGAGGGCCTGGGCGTAACCGATCGCGCGCCCGGCGGTCACTCCTCGCTCGAGGCCTTCCGCTCGCAGCGCCTCGACCTCATCGACGAGACCCGCGGCCCACATCCCCTCGACGCGCGCATCGAGGAGCGCCACGAGCTCCTCGCGGACGATCGAGGTGGCGACGATGCGGGTCTCCGGATGCCAGAACTCCGGCGCCTCCGGAAGAGCACCGCCGTGCGTCTCACCGCCCTGAGCGAGCACCTCGAGTGCACGCACGACACGGCGTCCGTTGCGGGGATCGATGCGCTCGGCGGCGACCGGATCCGCTTCGCGCAAGCGCGCATAGAGGACTCCGGAACCGTGACGTTCCAGCTCGTCCTCGAGCGCGGCGCGGAGGGCCTCGTCGCGCGGGGGGAAGCGGAAGTCCCACAGCACCCCCGAGACGTACAGGCCCGATCCCCCCACGAGAATCGCGTCGGCACCACGGGTGTGAATCTCGCGGATCGCCGCGCGCGCGGCATCCTGGTACCACGCCACCGCGGCCTCGTCGGTCACCGCGAGCGCGTCGAAGAGATGATGAGGGATGCCACGGCGCTCCGCCTCGGGAAGCTTGGCGGTACCGATGTCCATGCCGCGATACAGCTGCATCGCGTCGGCGTTGACGATCTCGGCCGGACGGCCGCGGGCCGCGAGCGCCTCCGCGAGATCGAGAGAGAGCCCCGTCTTGCCGGTCCCGGTGGCACCGACGACGGCCCACAGGGCCGGGGCGGTCACACGCCGACGCGAAGGGTGGGAAGGCCGAGCGACACCGCGCGCGGGGCTCCGCTTTCGCCCGCGGGTGCCGGGACCCCGCACGACTCGGCCTGCGAGCGGTCCCACGCATCGCCGGCGCGCGTGCGACGGATCCTCAGCGGGGCGCCGTCGGGTGCGTCGGCGAGGAGATGGAAGGGCGCGGCGTGGGTCACTGTGACCGACACGACGTCGCCGGGACGAGGAACGGGCGAGCCCGCGGGCAGCTCGAAGTGCACGAGCCGATTGTCTTCGGCGCGGCCGGTCAGGCGGTGCGTCTCGGCGTCTTTCTTCCCCTCGCCCGTGGAGACGAGCACCTCGAGGGTGCGGCCGAGCTGCTTCTGGTTCTCTTCGGCGCTGATGCGATCCTGCAGGGCGATGAGACGCTCGTAGCGCTCCTGCACGACGGCCTTCGGCACCTGGTCGGCCATGGTCGCCGCCGGTGTGCCCTCGCGGATCGAGTACTGGAAGGTGAACGCACTGGAGAAGCGCGCCGCCTCGACGACCCGCAGGGTCTCTTGGAAGTCTTCTTCGGTCTCGCCGGGGAAACCCACGATGATGTCCGTGGTGATCGCGGCGTGCGGGATGCGCTCCCGCACGCGGTCCAGGATGCCGAGGAACTTCTCGCTGCGGTACGAGCGCCTCATGGCCTTGAGAATGCGGTCGGAACCGGACTGCAGGGGCATGTGCAGCTGCGGCATGACCGCCGGGGTCTCGGCCATCGCGGCGATGACGTCGTCGGTGAAGGCAGCCGGGTGAGGGCTCGTGAAGCGGATGCGCTCGAGCCCCTCGATCTCGCCCGCGGCACGCAGGAGCTTGCCGAACGCGAGGCGGTCACCGAACTCCACGCCGTAGGAGTTCACGTTCTGGCCGAGCAGTGTGACCTCGATCGCACCGTCATCGACGAGCAGGCGGATCTCGTTCAGGATGCCACCGGGGCGACGGTCCTTCTCTTTGCCGCGCAGGCTCGGCACGATGCAGAACGTGCACGTGTTGTTGCATCCGACCGAGATCGAGACCCAGCCGCTGTGGACGGAGTCGCGCTTGGTGGGCAGGGTGGAGGGGAAGATCTCGAGGGACTCGAGGATCTCGAGCTCGGCTTCGCCGTTGTGGCGTGCACGCTCGAGCATGCCGGGGAGCGACCCCATGTTGTGGGTGCCGAACACGACGTCGACCCAGGGGGCCTTCTGCTGCACGGCGTCCTTGTCCATCTGGGCGAGGCACCCGCCGACGGCGATCTGCATGCCCGCGTGGGCGTCCTTGCGCGACTTCAAGTGGCCCAGCGTGCCGTACAACTTGCCCGCCGCATTGTCACGGACGGCGCAGGTGTTGATGACGACCACGTCGGCTTCTGTTCCCGCTTCGGCTCTGACGTAGCCGGCGCTCTCGAGCGAGCCGGAGAGGCGCTCGGAGTCGTGCACGTTCATCTGGCAGCCGAAGGTGCGGACTTCGTACGTGCGCGGTCCGTCGCTGCCCTGCGCGGCGGGGGACGGCGCGATCAGCGTCGGGGTCGAAACGGGGGTGGTCATGATGGGAGCAAGTCTAAACGCCGCGACTCCCCCACAGCCGTGACGGCCCGCCTCGCGAATCGGGCGCAACTCTGCGTTCGCGGGACGGACGGGAAAACGGTGTCTCGATAGCGTGGGCTGGACGCGGGTCGCCTCGCGTCCGTCCGTGTGTGCGCGGACGCGCCCTGAAGGAGAAGTCGTGCGGGAAGGCCGATCGTGGACGTGGTCCGAGCCCCTCATCGGGGCTGACCGCGACGCGACGGCACTGGCCGGATCTCTGCTCGCGGGGACGTCGGTCATCGTGGCCGGTGCGCGCGGAAGCGGCCGCAGCCACCTCTTGCGCGCGGTCGCCGGCGACCTCGCCGCACACGGAGTCGCCGCCGCCGTCGTCCGCCCCTCGGCCGTGCTCTCGGACGTGCCCTTCGGCGCGCTCGACGCCGTCGGCGACCCGCGCATCGTCGAACTGAGACGCGGGCGTGTGCCGGACGGTGGCGTCGTCGTCCTTGTGGACGATGTGCACACTCTCGACGTCGATTCCGCGCGATTCCTCGCCCGCTGCGTGGCGGACGGTCGTGTCACCCTGCTCGCGACGCTCCTCATTCCCCGCGCCCGGGCTCGGCGCGTCGACCTCGATGCCTCTGGTGTCGGTCAGACCATGCTGAGTCTGTGGCTCGACGGGCTCGCCGAGCGTCTGGACCTCTCGGAACTCACCCCGACCGACAGCGAGCAGCTGCTCGCGGTGCTGCCGGGAGCCTCGACTCTGGATGCCACGATCTGCGGCGCCATCCTCTGGCGCGCGGACGGCTCTCGAACGCTGCTCCGCGAACTCGTCGCCGAAGCGGTGGGCGCGGTCGCCGCGGGTCGGGACCCCTTCGCCGCCATCCGCGACACCCCACCTCACAGCCGTCTGTCCGTCGCCCTGAAGCTTCACACCGGGGATCTCGCCGAGGGCGACCAGGAGTGCCTCGCATTCCTCAATCGGCTGCCTCACGTCGAGTTCTCGGTCGCCACGCGGTTCGTGTCCCCGACGAGGCTCGAAGCTCTCATCACCGCAGGACTGGTGCACTCGGACCGGAGCCCGGCCCGACGATTGACCGCGAATGAGGCGATCGCGCGCGAAGCGGAGCGACAACTGGGCACAGCGCGCATCGACGCACTCGTTGCGGCAGCCGGATCCCGCATGCTCGATGACGAGGCCGAATGGTGGTGCGCCCCCCTGGCCGTGTCGATCGCCGAACGCTGGCACCGCGGTGACGACGCCGCCGTG
>NZ_JARHXC010000141.1:0-4948 GCF_029222405.1 Microbacterium sp. Kw_RZR3
CGGCCTTCTTCTTCGCGGGGGCGCGCTTCTTGGCCGGAGCCTTCTCGGGCGCTTCGTCGGCCGGGGCCTCGTCAGCGGCGGGCGCGTCGTCGGCCTTCTTCTTCGCCGGGGCGCGCTTCTTGGCCGGAGCCTTGGCGGGGGCCTCTTCGGCGTCGATGACGGCGTCGGCGTCGGCCGCGGCATCCGCGATCTCCTGAGCCTCTTCGACGACCTCGTCCTCCGCGGCAGCCTCTTCACCCTCGACCGCGACGAATCCGGTCAGGTCGACGGGCTTGCCGTTGGTGTCGACGACGGTGACCTTGCCGAGCGCGATCGCGAGCGCCTTGTTGCGGGCGACCTCGCCGACGAGCGCGGGGAGCTGGTTGCCCTGCTGCAGCGCGTTCACGAAGTCCTGCGGCGCCATGTTGTACTGCGCGGCCGACTGGATGAGGTACTGGGTCAGCTCGTCCTGCGACACCTGCACGTCGGCGTCTTCGGCGATCTTGTCGAGCACCATCTGCGTGCGGAACTGCTTCTCGCTCGCCTCGGTGACCTCGGCGCGGTGGACGTCGTCCTCGAGACGGTTCTCGCCCTCGAGGTGATTGTGCACCTCGTCCTCGATGAGCTGCGGCGGGACGGGGATCTCGACGGCCTCGAGGAGGGCGTCGATGAACTTGTCGCGCGCGGCGGAGCCCTGCGTGAACACGGCCTGCTGCGAGACGCGCTCGCTGAGCGACTCGCGGAGCTCGGCGATGGTGTCGAACTCGGATGCCATCTGCGCGAAGTCGTCGTCGGCCTCGGGGAGCTCGCGCTCCTTGACGGCCGTGATCTTGACCGAGACCTCGGCCTCTTCGCCGGCGTGGTCGCCACCGACGAGCTTCGAGCGGAACGTGGTCTCCTCGTCGGCGGTGAGCGAGTCGATGGCCTCGTCGATGCCCTCGAGCAGCTCGCCGGAGCCGACCTCGTACGACACGCCCTCGGCGCGGTCGATCTCGGTGCCGTCGATCGTGGCGACGAGGTCGAGCTCGACGAAGTCGCCCTTCGCGGCGGGACGGTCGACCGTCACGAGCGTGCCGAAGCGCGCGCGCAGGCGGTCGAGTTCGGCGTCGATCCCCGCTTCGTCGGCCTCGACGGCGTCGACGGTCACGGTGATGCTGTCGTAAGCGGGAAGGTCGAACTCGGGGCGGACGTCGACCTCGACGTCGACGACCAGGTCACCCGAGAAGTCCTTGAGGTCGGGGAGCTCGACGATCTCGGCGTTGGGACGGCCGATGACACGCAGCTCCTGCGCCTCGACAGCCTCGCGGTAGAACCCGTCGAGACCCTCGTTGACGGCATGCTCGATGACGGCGCCACGGCCCATGCGCTGGTCGATGATGGGCGCGGGGACCTTGCCCTTGCGGAAGCCGGGGATCTGCACGTCGCGGGCGATGTGCTCGTACGCGTGCGCGATGCTCGGCTTGAGCTCGTCGGGCGAGACCGTGATGTGGAGCTTGACCCGGGTCGGGCTGAGCTTCTCGACGGTGCTGTTGACCATGCGGTGTGTTCTCCTTGTGTGGCCCGCGCGCACGCGGGGGCCGGCTAGGCCTGTGGTCTGGGGGCCGTCACGTCGGGGCGACAGGATTTGAACCTGCGGCCTCCCGCTCCCAAAGCGGGCGCTCTACCAAGCTGAGCTACGCCCCGGGGCGACGCGCAGTGCGCGTTCGACGAAACGACCCCTGAGAGTCTAGACGATCAGGTCGCGGGGGCTGTCGACCCTGGCATCCGGAGTTTCCCGCCGTCCGGGACGACACGGGAACGATGCGGGAACGACGCGGTGTTCATGGCACGCCCGCTCGTGAAGTAGAGTGGACGACGCTGCGGTTCGCCGCCGCGGGGATGTAGCTCAATGGTAGAGCCTCAGTCTTCCAAACTGATGGTGCGGGTTCGATTCCCGTCATCCCCTCCATATCACCGGACGTCTCACCTGTCGGGACCCCAGACCGAGAGAAGCTCTCGGATCGTGGCTTCGTACTGAATTCGGTCGAACGTCACGTCGATCCGATCGAAAGTCTCGAACGTCAGTGACTCCGTGAATTCGGTCTCATAACCCAGCTGTCGCCATCGGACCGTGGATTCGTCGAACTCGATGTGCGCGGTGACTGCCGGGCAACCGAGGTCCTCGCACTGAGGGCAGTAGAGGATGGCGGTTCGGCCCGTGTCGTAACGGACCCGGCTGTCTCCGGTTTCGCCCCGATCCTCGAGAAGGGCGAGGAGGCTCGTATACGCCCACGGGTGCCCCTGCTGCCCCGCGAGCATCCGCGTACGTTCGTCGGGAACCCGCCCCGAGGGAAGGCGCAGCAGCGAACGAAGACGGCGCTCATCGATCGTCCAGTCCAAGAATTCGACTGAGGAGCGGGTCTGCCGGACCCGCCCACCCGACCGGCTGGTCAGATCCCGCGAGTAGTCCTCCGCGGTCGCCCACTCCGTGCCCAGCGACACCGTCCCGCTCGATTCCTGGTCGATGGCGTCCACACCGCAAAAGTACCGGCGTCACGCCACGGGGCAGCTCCCCGCGCCGTCGCCCCTTCAGGCTTGGTCACAGCTCCTGGGCCACCTGCCCCGCAGCTCTGTTGGCCACGCCCGCGGCGATGATCATCCACAGCACGATCCACGCGCACCCTGCTAGTGCGGCGTAGATCGCGAACTCTTCTCCCGCGAACACCGCGGCAGCCGCCGCGAGGATCAGCCCGATGCCACCGACCGAGAACGATGTCGCCGCGGCGGCATGTCCGACGGTCCAGGCCTCGTCCGAGCGCACGGTCGTCGACGTGCGAACCCCGATCCAGAAGTTCATCGGCAGTGTCCGTCGGGAGGCACGGTACGCGGTCCACAGGATCAGGAGACCGGCGGCGAGAAGCGGAAGGGCGGTGCTGATGGCGATGATCATGGATCTCCTGTCTGCGGGCGAAGCTCCCAGCCTGCCCGGCGTCAGGAGCACGCTTCAACCGACGCGCCGGATTCGCCGGTGTCGCCCTCACGAGCGCTCGTCAGTCCTCCCACTCGATCCGTTCCTCGACGGTTCGCGCGTCGGCATGCCGCGCAGCGTGCCCGAGGTACGTCTCCGCGTTGCGCCGGATCTTCTCTCGCTCCTCCTCGGTCAGGGCTCGCCGCACCTTCGCGGGGACGCCGGCGACCAGCGACCCGGCCGGAATCACCATCCCCTCCAGCACCACCGCTCCCCCGGCGACGAGGCATCCCGGCCCGATCTCGGCACCCGAGAGGATCACGCTCCCCATCCCGATGAGGGAGCCGTCGCCGATCGTGCAGCCGTGGACGACCGCGTTGTGCCCGATCGACACGTCAGCTCCGATCCTGACCGGGCGTCCGCTGTCGACGTGGATCGAAACGTTGTCCTGCACGTTCGACCGCGCCCCCACGACGATCGCGGCGCCGTCCCCGCGCAAGACGGCGTTGTACCAGACGCTCGCCCCTGGCCCCAGGACGACATCCCCGATCACTCGAGCGCCGGACGCCACGAAAGCGTCGTCGCTGATGTCGGGTGTCGCGTCGGGGAGCGCGAGGATCGAAGCATCCGGGGCGATGGTCATGAAGCTTCCTTTCGTCGGTCGTGCCGTCGGCTGCGCACCCAGCCCTCGATGGCCGGCCAGTGGGGCCCCGCCGGGTCGATGAGCAGCATGTGGTCGAGGTGCGCGTACTCGAAGAGGTCGACGGGAGCGTCGGTCTCGCGGGCGCGTTGCGCGAAATCGCGACCGTGGCTCACGGGAACGCGGTCGTCGTCGGCGCCGTGCACGACGAGTGTCGGCACCCGCGAGGGCCGAGGGGCCGCGGCGTCGTAAGCGGCGGGTCTCTCCGAGGGGGACGTCCCCATGAGCTCGGCGACCGCGTCGGAGCCGATACGGGCGGCGTACCCTCCGACGAGATCGGTCACCGGGGCCAGCGCCACGATGAGCTCGGCCTCGTCAGCGCACACCAGGGCGAGGTGGCCGCCGGCCGAATGTCCGACCACCACGCGAACGGCGTCGGGAAAGATCTGGCGGGCACGCCGCAGCGCTGTACGCACATCGCTCTGCATGGCGACGATGTCGCGCTCGCGTCGGTACTCGATGTTCATCGCGGCCACGCCACCCTCGCCGCGGGCGATGCGCTCGACGAGCGGCTCCATCAGCTCAGCCGTGTAACGCGGGCGCCAGTACCCTCCGTGGACGAAGCAGAAGACGAGCTCAGCGGAGGCGTCGCCGACGATCCGTACCCATTGGTCGGGATGATCTCCGTACGCCTCGGTGCGCGGGGTGTTGTGCGGCATGTGCCGATCCTCACACGAGCGCGTCGACGGGCGCAGACGACGCGACGAGTGAGGTGAGGATTGCCTATTCATCAGGTATTTAGCCGAGCCTCAACTTGCTTGCGGAATGCTCCTGCGTGAGTAGCGTTACATCCATCAGACTTCGTTCGCTGCGAGAAGGAGCAGAAAATGAGCACCGTTCAGACCCCCGCCGCCACCACCGTCGACCCCACGATGGCCGCCGGCACCGCCCAGTTCCTCTCCCCCGTCGTCATCGGCCTCGAGGCCCTCGTCGTCAACGGCAAGCAGGCGCACTGGCACGTCCGCGGCTCGAACTTCATCGGCGTGCACGAGCTCCTCGACTCCGTCGTCGCACACGCGCAGGACTGGGCCGACCTGGCCGCTGAGCGCATCGTCGCCCTGGGGCTCCCGATCGACTCCCGCCTGTCGACCGTTGCGGCCAAGGCGAAGGCCACCGAGGTTCCCGCCGGCTTCGCGCCGTCGGACGTCGTGATCCGCGCCGTCATCGCCGACAT
Source organism: Microbacterium sp. Kw_RZR3 (assembly GCF_029222405.1). Lineage (NCBI taxonomy): Bacteria > Bacillati > Actinomycetota > Actinomycetes > Micrococcales > Microbacteriaceae > Microbacterium > Microbacterium sp. Kw_RZR3. The sequence continues at coordinate 4,801 of NZ_JARHXC010000141.1, forward strand.
CGACGCCGTTCTGGTCGACATCGAGGCGGCGATCGAGGGCCTCGACGAGATCGACATGTCGAGCCAGGACGTCGCGATCGAGATCAAGCGCGGCCTCGACAAGGACCGCTGGTTCCTCTTCGCGCACCTCGCCGCGTAGGACCTCTCT
>NZ_JARHXC010000142.1:0-9347 GCF_029222405.1 Microbacterium sp. Kw_RZR3
CGGCGCCGGAGCCCTCCGCTCCGTCGCCGCGGGGTGCGGCCCGTCCGGGCTGGGCGTGGCTCGGCCTCACCCCCTTCGCCGCGTACGTCGTCCTGTTCCTCGCGCTGCCGACGATCGTGGCGGTCGCCTCGGGCTTCGTCGACGGGAACGGCTCGTTCACGCTCGACAACGTCGCCGCGCTCGGCGACCCCCTCGTGCTCGCCGCGTTCGGGAACTCCGCGATGGTGTCGCTGGTCACCGCGGTCATCGGCGCCGTCGTGGGTGCCCTGGTGTGCTGGGCGATGCTGGGGCTGCCCGAGACCGGCGTCGTGCGCACCGCCGTGGACGCGGCATCCGGAGTCCTCGCCCAGTTCGGTGGCGTGATGCTCGCATTCGTGCTCATCGCCGCGATCGGCGCGCAGGGTGTCGTCACCGTCGTGCTGCGGCAGCTGACGGGGATCTCGCTGTACGAGAACGGTGTCTGGCTGTACGACCTCCCGGGTGTCGTGGTGGCCTACCTGATCTTCCAGATCCCGCTCATGGTCATCACGTTCCTCCCCGCTCTCGCCGCTCTGAAGCCGCAATGGGTCGAGGCGCATCTCACCCTCGGCGGAACGAGAGGGGGCTTCTGGCGGCACGTCGGGATGCCCGTCCTCGCGCCGTCGTTCCTGGCGAGCCTGCTCCTGCTGTTCGCCAACGCGTTCTCGTCGTACGCCACGGCCGCCGCGCTCGCCAGCCAGGGCTCGCAGATCGTGCCGCTGCAGATCCGCACCGCGCTCACCAGTGAGACCGTCCTCGGGCGCGAGAACCTCGCCGGCGCGCTCGCGCTCGGGATGATCGTCGTGGTCGCCGTGGTCATGGGCGTGTACTCGCTCGTGCAGCGCCGCGCGGCGCGGTGGCAGTCGTGAACCCGCTCGCTCCCCCGCGCTGGGCGCGTTGGGTCATCGGCGTCGGCGTCGGGCTGGTCTTCGCCGTCCCGTTCGCGGCGACCGTGCTGTTCACCCTCACGCCGCTTCCCGGCGGGTCGGGGCTGTCGCTCGAGCGCTGGACGGCCCTCGCCGACCCCGCGAACGCCGCGAAGTACCGCCCGCTGTGGACGGGCGTCGGGAACTCCCTCGGCCTCGCGGGGGTCACGGTGCTGCTGGTCCTCGTCCTGTTCACGCCCACGATGGTGCTCGTGGCGCTGGCGTTCCCCCGTCTTCGTCGCGTGTTCGAGTTCGTCGCCCTCCTGCCGATCTCGATCCCCGCCATCGTTCTCGTGGTGGGTCTCACTCCCCTTTACCTGCAGATCGGTCGGACCCTCGGAACGGGGGCGTGGACGCTCGCCTTCGCCTACGGCATCCTGGTCCTCCCCTTCGCTTACCGGTCGATCCAGGCGTCCATCGACGCGATCGACGTGAAGACCCTGTCCGAGGCGGCCCGCACGCTCGGTGCCGGCTGGGGGAGCGTGCTGCTGCGGGTCATCATGCCGAACCTGCGCCAGGGCCTTCTCGCCGCGTCGCTCATCTCGGTCGCGGTCGTGCTCGGCGAGTTCACGATCGCGTCCCTCCTGAACAGGCAGACGCTGCAGACCGCGCTGATCGTCGTCAACAAGCAGGACGGCTACGTCGCCGCCATCTTCACGCTGCTCGCGCTCGCCCTGGCGTTCGTGCTGCTGCTCGTCATCGGTCGCGTCGGACGCATCGGCGCCGGAAGGAAGAGCTCATGACCGTCATCGACCGAGAGGGCGCACCCTCGCGAACCCAGAGCGCGGGGGTCGAGCTCCGCAGCGTCGTGAAGGACTACGGCACCACGCGTGTGCTGCACGGGGTCGACCTCGATGTCCGTCCCGGCGAGTTCGTGTCTCTGCTCGGCCCCTCGGGGTGCGGCAAGACGACCGCGTTGCGCGTGCTCGCGGGTCTCGAGCGCGCCACCGCCGGCGAGGTGCACATCGGCGGTCGCGAGGTCTCGAGCGTCCCCACGAACAAGCGCGACATCGGCATGGTGTTCCAGTCGTACTCGCTGTTCCCGCATCTGCGCGCGATCGATAACGCCGCGTTCGGCCTGCGGCGCCGCGGCGTCGGCACGACCGAGGCCCGCCGCCGCGCCGGAGAGGCTCTCGACCTCGTCGGGCTCGGGCACCTCGCCGACCGCTTCTCGCACCAGCTGTCGGGCGGTCAGCAGCAGCGCGTGGCCCTCGCGCGCGCCCTCGTCACCGAACCGCGGGTGCTCCTGCTCGACGAGCCGCTGTCGGCGCTCGACGCCCAGGTGCGGGTGCAGCTGCGCGACGAGATCCGCCGCATCCAACTCCGCCTCGGCACGACGACCGTCTTCGTGACGCACGATCAGGAGGAGGCTCTCGCCGTCTCGGATCGGGTCGCGGTGATGGGCGCCGGACGCATCCTGCAGTTCGGCAGCCCCGAAGACCTCTACCTCAGGCCCGCGTCCGCCGACGTAGCCGCCTTCGTCGGGTCGTCGAGCCTCGTTCCGGGCCGGGTCGCAGGCGACGCCGTTTCGGTCTGGGGGCAGAGCCTGCCGCTCGTCGCCGCCGCCGACGACGGCGCGTGCGAGGTGTTCGTGCGCCCCGAGAACCTGCGAATCGTCGCTCCGGATGCCACCGGCGTCGACGCCGTGGTCGAGCAGAGCACGTTCCTCGGCAGCGTCCGCCGCTCCCTGCTGCGCGTGGCCGACGGGAGCCTCGTGCGGGTGCAGCACCCCTCGGACGAACGGCGCGAACCGGGAGAGCGCGTGCGCGTCCGCCTCGACGAGGTCGCGGTGCTCACGAGGCCCGCGGCCGCTGTTTCCTCGTGAGTCCAGCCCCGGGCACGACGCCCGTGCGCGCGCATAGAATCCCTGGGTGACCGCTCGCCTGCTCTACGTCTGCGCCCGCCCGCAGCGCGATGCGGCCGCAGCCGAGTGGGCGTCGTTCCGCGACGGACTCGGGGTGGACGACGACGATCTCGTGCACCACGACCTCGTCCGTGAGCCCCTCCCCCGCGATATCGAGCGCTTCGCCGCGGTGGTCGTGGGCGGGAGTCCCTTCAACGTCACCGATCCCGACAAGACCGACGAGCAGCGCCGTCTCGAGCGCGACCTCGAGCGCCTCGCGGCCACCGCGATCGAGGGGCGCACGAGCGCGATGTTCACGTGCTTCGGCATCGGCGTCGTCACGCGCATGCTCGGCGGCGAGGTCACCCTGAACACCCCCGAGGGCACGGGACCCGCCGAGATCGCGCTGACCGACGCGGGTCGCGACGACGAGCTGTTCGGCATCCTGAGCCCGCGTTTCCAGGCGCTGACCGCGCACAAGGAGGGCACCGCGAGCGTGCCTCCCGGGGCGACGCTCCTCGCCGAGAACGCCGCCTGCCCGGTGCAGGCGTACCGCGCCGGATCGAGTCTGTGGGCGACGCAGTTCCACCCCGAGCCCACCGCCGAAGCGTTCGTCGCCCGCATGGAGGTCTACCGCGACGCGGGCTACTTCGACGCGGAGGCGTTCGACCAGGTGTCGGCGCACGTGCGCACGGTCTCGGTCGAGCAGCCCACCCTGTTGCTGCGGTCTTTCGCCGCGCGGGCCGTCGCGGCCTGACCCTTCCGCGGGCCGTCGCGGCGTGCCCCGTCACGCGAGCCGTCAGGCGGAGTCCATGCCCGACACGCCGCCCCGCCGACCCGCTCCACGGCGTGTCCGCCCCCAACTCCGCACGACCGTCCTGCCACCCCGCCGCGCCGTCAGGCGGTGTCCATGCCCGACACGCCCAGACACCCGCCCCTCGCACGGCGTGTCCGCCCCGAACTCCGCACGACGGCGCGGGCCGGATGCCGCGATGTCAAGCCCGAACCGCGAATCTCGCTAGCTTATCTAGGCTTTCGCCCATGAACGTAGAAGCTCCATGGCGGGGGAACGACCTCGCACGTCAGATCGTCGTCCTCTCCGCCCTGTCGTTCATGATCATCGCGGCGGTGATCGGCGCCGGCGCCTTCGGCAACACCGCGGTCGAGGATCAGCAGGACGGCGCGCTCAGCACGAACGGGTCGTACCTCGCCCCCGCGGGGCCGGCGTTCTCGATCTGGTCGGTGATCTACCTCGGCCTCATCGCGTACGCGATCTGGCAGGCCCTCCCGCGCCAGCGTACGAACCCGCGCCAGCGCGCGCTCGGCTGGCTCATCGCCCTGACCATGGCCCTCAACGGTCTCTGGCTCGTCGCCGCGCGCTTCGGCACCCTCTTCCTCACGGTCGTCGTCATCGTGCTGCTCCTCGCCGCCCTCGGCTGGACGTTCCGCGTCGCCGTTCTCACGCGCGAACCGCGCGGCGGCGTGGTCGACTCGATCCTCATCGACGGCGTCACGGGTCTGCACCTCGGCTGGGTCACCCTGGCCACGGTCGCCAACACGGCCGCCTGGCTCACGACCGTCGCCCCCTCGTCGTGGGAGAAGGCGGCGGATGCCATCGGCATCGGGGTCCTGGTCGTGGTGGGCCTCATCGGCCTCGCGATCGCGTGGAAGAGCTCGTGGCGCCTCACCCCGGCCCTCGCGCTCGCGTGGGGACTGAGCTGGCTCGCGGTCGAGCGCTTCGGCGGCGAGCCGCGGAGCACCGGGATCGGGGTGATGGCGATCATCGTGGCCGCCTTCGTGCTCCTGCCGTCCGCGGTCATCCGCATCCTGCGCCTGCTGCGACCGTCGGTCGACTGGCGTCTTTCGAACCTCGTCCCACTTATGGCTGGTTGCAGCCCCGCCAACCCGCCATAAGTGGGACATGCTCCGTCAGAAGTGGGACGAGGTCCTAAGGAGTCGAGACGAAGCAGCGCCCCACGTCAGAGAGCCGGAGCCGCGATCGCGCTCCCGCCGGCGGGAACAGTGAGCGCCACGCCGTCGAGCACCACGCCCTCCGTCGTCGCCAAGAGCACCCGGGCACCGGAGGAGACGGATGCCGAGGCCTCGGCATCCGAGAGGTTGACGACGACCACGAGGTCACCGCGACGAAGCTCGTACACCCGACCGCCCGTCGCCTCGCGCGCCACGGCCGACAGACCGGCGCGGGAGGGGTCGGTCAGCTCGGGGCGATCCCGGCGGAGCTTCGCCAGCTCGCGGTACAGCCCCAGCAGCTGCGCGTGGTCGCCCTCGCCGACCTCGTCCCAGTCGAGCTTCGAGTTCTCGAAGGTCGTGGGGTCCTGCGGATCGGGCACGGTGGACTCGTCCCAGCCCATCTTCGCGAACTCGGCGATGCGTCCCTCGGCGGTGGCCTTGCCGAGCTCGGGTTCGGGGTGCGAGGTGAAGAACTGCCAGGGAGTGGATGCGCCCCACTCCTCGCCCATGAACAGCATCGGTGTGCCCGGGGCGGTGAGCGTCAGCACAGCGGCCGCGGCGAGGCGGTCGTAGTCCAGCGACTGCGACAGACGGTCGCCCGCGGCACGGTTGCCGATCTGGTCGTGATCCTGCGCGAAGGTCACGAGGCGCCAGTTGGGCACGGCCTCCGGGATCGGCTTGCCGTGCTTCTCTTCGCGGAAGGTCGAGTAGGTGCCGTCGTGGTAGAAACCGCCCTCGCTGACCTTGCGGAACGCGTCGAGGTCGGCGAAGTCCTCGTAGTAGCCGATCGTCTCGCCGGTGAGGGCGACGTGGGCGGTGTGGTGCCAGTCGTCCGACCACTGCGCGGTGAGGCCGTAGCCGCCGGCCTCGCGCGGCAGGATCAGCTTCGGGTCGTTCATGTCGCTCTCGGCGATGGTTGTCAGCGGGATGCCGCGGTGCGCCGACAGGGCGTCGGTGCGCTCGGCGATCTCCTGCAGCACGTGCGGGTCGCGGTGATCGAGCAGCGCGTGCACCGCATCCAGGCGCAGACCGTCGACGTGGTAGTCGCTCATCCACATCAGAGCGTTCTCAACGATGTAGGCGCGCACCGCGTCTTCGTCGAGGTTGATCGAGTCGCCCCACGTGTTGCGGCTGCCCTCGCGCAGGTATGGCCCGTATTCGGGCAGATAGTTTCCCGAGGGACCGAGGTGGTTGTAGACGACGTCCTGGATGACCGCGAGGCCGGCCGCGTGCGCCGCGTCGACGAAGCGCTGGTATGCCTCGGGTCCGCCGTAGGCCTCGTGCACGGTGTACCAGAGAACGCCGTCGTAGCCCCAGTTCCAGGTGCCGTTGAAGCCGTTCACCGGGAGGAGCTCCACGTGGGTCACACCGAGGTCGACGAGGTGCTCGAGGCGCCCGATCGCGGCATCCAGCGTCCCCTCGGGGGTGAAGGTGCCGAGGTGCAGCTCGTAGATCAGTCCGCCCGCGAGCTGCTTGCCCGTCCAGCTCGCGTCGTTCCAGGCGTAGACGCTCGGGTCGAACCAGGCCGAGGCTTCGTGCACGCCCCCCGGCTGGCGCCGTGAGCGCGGGTCGGGGCGCAGGTCGTCGCCGTCGCCGAGGACGAAGCCGTACCGCTCTCCGTCGGCGAGGTCGACCGGGGCGGTCCACCACCCGTCGGCGGCGCTTTCCATCTCGATGTCCTCGACGACGGCATCGCCGCTGTCATCCAGCCGGCGCAACCGCACCCGTTCTGCCTTCGGTGCCCAGACGTCGATGCTCATGGTGTGTCCTTACGCGTGAGGGGTCAGAAATTGTCGCTCAGAGAGGCGTGAAGCGACAGAAAGTGACCCCTCACGCGCTCGGGGGACGGGGGGTCAGAAGATGAGGAGGGCCACCGGGTAGAAGGCCAGGAGGTCGGTCAGCGGGGTGGGTCCGCCCGCGAAGGAGCGGCCGGTCAGCACGTCGATCAGGGGCACGTCCGGGAGCAGCACCACCGTGTCGCGCCATCCGCCCGCGGCCGCCAGGCCGTGGGGCAACCGCGTCGCGACGGCGAAAACGCCACCACGGTCGAAGGCGATGACATGATCGGATGCCACTCCCGCGGCCTCCAGCGGACGGTAGATCTCCAGCGGGTGCTCGCGGCGCAACCGCAGCGCGCGCGAGGTCACGAGCAGCTTGGCCGCGCCCGTGGCATCCACCGTGGGGAAGGCCGCGCCGGGCGCATCGAGCGAGGCGAGCAGACGTCGCCGTTCGGCGAAGTCCACCGCGCGACGGTTGTCGGGGTCGACCAGAGACTGCTCCCACAGCTCCGAGCCCTGGTAGACGTCGGGGACACCGGGACCCATGATCTGCAGCAGCTTCGCCGACAGGCCGTTCGACCAGCCCGCGGGCGAGATCTCGTCCACGAACGCGCGCACCCGCTCGGCGGCGGGGCCGGTCGCCGCGTCGACGACCGCGTGCATGCGCTCCTCGAAGGCTTCGTCCTGCTCCCACCAGCCGGTGACCTCGCTCGCCTCGCGCGCGGCCTTCTCGGCGTAGGCGTGCAGGCGCTCGCGGTAGACCTTCAGGCCGTCCGGCGTGGAGGCCGACTCGGGCCACGCGCCGACGATGGCCTGCCACAGCAGGTTGTCGAACGGACCGTGCCCGGTCGAGGCGATTCCGCGGAACTCGCCCAGCACCTCCGCCCAGCGCTCCGGGATCTCGGCGAGCACCGCGATGCGGGCGCGCGTGTCCTCGCCGCGCTTGGTGTCGTGCGTCGACAGCGTGGTCATGGCGGTCGGCCACGACGCGTGCCGCAGCGCCTGGGCGGTGTGGAATCCCGAGACGTCGAGGGCGAACTCGCCCGGGTCACCCCCCACCTCGGTGAGCGAGCCCAGCCGCGTGTAACGGTAGAACGCCGTGTCTTCGACGCCCTTGGCCATGACCGGGCCGGTCGTCTGCTGGAACCGCCACGCGACCTCGCGGCTGGTGTCGGCGAGCACCGGTACGAGCTTCTCGATCACGTCGCCGAGCTCGGGTCGGCGCACCTCGGCCTCGCCCGCGGCGGCATCGAGGTGGGCGCGGCCGGCGGGGAGGTAGGAGCGGTAGACGGGGAAGCACGCGAGGACCTCGGCGAGCGCGTCCTGCAGCACGTCGGCCCCGAACTCCGCACGGAGCTCAGCGGGAAGACCCCGCACGAGCCGCCGGATCTCCGACACCTGGATCGAGTCGGCGATCTTGCGCTTGGTGTCGTGGATCAGATCGTGCCACCCGGTGAGCGGCGCAAGGTCGCTGTCGGCGCGCAGACGTGCGTCGAGCGCGTCGAGCGCCGCCTCGCCCGCGGGGTCGGTCAGCACGCGGTCGATCTCGGCGAGCGCGTCGTAACCTGTCGTCCCGGCGGTCTTCCACCACGAGGGCAGCGCCTCGCCGTGCTCGAGGATCTTCTCGCCGAGGACGTAACCGATCTCGCCCTCGCCCGCCTCCTCCAGCGCGACGGCGAGCTGGTCGAGATAGCCGCCCGGGTCGACGAGGCCGTCGGGGTGGTCCACGCGCAGACCGTCGGCGAGGCCCTCGCGCACCCAGCGGAGGATCTCGGCGTGCGTCTCCTGGAACACCTCGGGCAGCTCGACACGGACGCCCGCGAGGGTCGTCACGGCGAAGAACCGACGGTAGTTGAGGTCGGCCGCCTCGTCCTGCCAGAACCGCAGCTCGAAGTTCTGCGCGTCGAGCAGAGCGACGATGGCGTCGCGCGAGCCCGAGGCCGCGGCATCCGTCCCCGTCCCCGGCGCGACCGGGAAGGCGTGGTCGTAGTACCGGATCACACCGTCGGGAGCGTCGTCAGCCGGCGTCGGGTCGTACGAGATCTCGCCGATGACCGCGTCGAGGTCGTCGCCGAGCACCGGTACGCGCACCTTGCCGCCGCCGAACTCCCAGTCGATGTCGAAGGAGTCGGCATACACCGAGGCGCGACCCTGGCGCAGCACGTCCCACCACCAGGCGTTCGTCCGCGGCTCCGAGACCCCCATGTGGTTCGGGACGATGTCGACCAGGATGCCGAGACCCTCCGCGCGCGCGGCTTCCGCGAAGCGCGCGAGGCCCTCGGCGCCGCCGCGTGCGGGGTCGACCCGCGTGACGTCGACGACGTCGTACCCGTGGTCGGAGCCCGGCGTGGCCTCGAGAAGCGGCGACAGGTACGCCCACGAGACCCCGAGGTCACGGAGATACCCCGTGACCTCGGCGGCGTCGTCGAGGGTGAACGATTCGCGGATCTGCAGGCGGTAGGTCGAAAGCGGATGCCGCATCTCGGTCACAGCTCCGGCTTGGGCGCCTGGCCCGGCAGGTCGTCGGGGCCGACCACCTGGATCTGGGCGGTCAGCGACGCGGCCACGGAGTGGTCGACCTCTGGTTCGGGCAGGTGGTGCTCGCGCAGCACGATGAGCGACTTGGGCTCGATCGGCAGGGTCTCACCCGGACTCAGCGGCTCGGTGTTGGCACGCTCCCCGGCGGTGTCGACGTAGGCGTCCCACTCGGGCGCGTACTCGAAGTCCGGCAGGACGAAGTCGACGGGCTCATCGCCGGCGTTGAACAACACGAGGAAGTGGTCGTCGCTGATGGACTCGCCGCGGCGATCG
>NZ_JARHXC010000143.1:0-11785 GCF_029222405.1 Microbacterium sp. Kw_RZR3
CGGCGCGGTCGCCCCGGCGGCGATGTTCTCGTCGTAATCGACGTCCTTCGTCTCGGGGGAGAGCACCACCGCGATGAGGGTGAGGACGCCCATCGCCGACAGATAGACGCCGACCAGCCACGGGTTGCCGTCGCCGGCCGCCCAGAGCGCCACCGCGACGATCGGCGCGAGGGCCGCCCCGAGGATCGACGAGACGTTGTACGAGATCGCCGAGCCGGTGTAGCGGACGTTCGTCGGGAACAGCTCGGGCAGCACCGCGCCCATCGGGCCGAACGTCGTCCCCATCAGCAGGAAGCCGATGATGAGGAAGGCCTGGACGAGGAGGCGCGTGGAGCCCGCGTCGGTCTGCGGCGTGAGGAAGAACGAGAACGTCAGACCGAACACGATGATCGCGATCGTCACCCCGATCAGCAGACGCTTGCGCCCCAGACGGTCGGCCACCGGTCCCGACAGCATCGTGAAGATGCCGAAGAAGACGACGCCGATGATCTGCATGATGACGAAGTCGGTGTATCCGAAGCCCAGACCGGGGACGTACGCGGCCGCATCGAAAGGCGTTCCCGCCTTCTCCGCGGCCGCGGCGGCGCCGGCCTCCGTGGGCTTGGTGCCGTACGAGAGCGTGAAGCTCGTCATGAGATAGAAGAGCACGTACGTCGCCAGCATGATGAACGTGCCGAGGATCAGCTGCTTCCAGTTGCGGCGGATGGCCTCGCCGAGCGGGAACTTCTTGATGACGCCGGTCTTCTCGGCCTTGGCGAACGACTCGCTCTCGACGAGCTTGAGTCGCACCCAGAGGCCGACGATCACCATGACGGCCGAGAACAGGAACGGCACGCGCCAGCCCCACGCGAGGAACTCCGCCGAACGCTGGGCGGTGCCGTCGGGGTGCGGCAGGGCGAAGTTGATGATAAGGAAGATGCCGTTGGCGATGATGAAGCCGATCGGCGCACCCAGCTGCGGGAACGTGCCGTACCAGGCCCGCTTGCCCTTCGGGGCGTTCTCGGTCGCCACGAGGGCCGCGCCCGACCACTCGCCGCCGAGGGCGAACCCCTGCGCGAGACGCATGATCAGCAGCAGGATCGCCGCCCAGACACCGATCTCGTTGAAGGTCGGCAGGCATCCGATGAGGAAGGTCGCGACACCCATGGTGAGAAGGGATGCCACGAGAGTGGCCTTGCGGCCGAAGCGGTCACCGAAGTGGCCGAAGACGATCGCGCCGAGAGGTCGGGCGACCATGGCGGCGCCGAAGACGCTGAACGAGAGCAGCAGAGAGGTCGTGTCGTTGCCGGTCGGGAAGAAGAGGACGGGGAAGACGAGGACCGCGGCTGTGGCGTACGCGTAGAAGTCGTAGAACTCGATCGTCGTGCCGATGAGGCTCGCGGTGATGACACGGGAGCGCGGATTGGCGGGAGCGGACGACGCGGGGACGGTGGGGGATGAGGAAGTCATGATGGCCTGACGAGAGAGCGATCGGTTGCGTCCGTCGTGGGAGCGCGGGGTGGGGCGGGACGGATGCCGGGGGTGCTGGCATCCGGGATCGCCGAACAGCACCCGGAGGCGATCCCGGATGGGGACCGCCGACCGTTCAGTCTATGCGCGCGCTGGGAGGGCGGACGCGTCAGCGCCAGAGCACCGCGAGCGCGGCATTCAGCAGGGTCAGGATGCCGACAAGCCAGAACACCGCGGGTGCCAGGTCGGCGCCGCGCTTCTGTCGCGCCGAGCCGATGCCGAGGAGCGCGCCGATCGCGAGGAGGACGACGAGTTTGACGCCGATCTTGGTGTAGTTGAGGTCGTGATCCAGGCCCCACGGGGCCGCCAGGGCCAGACCCGAGACGAGCGCGATCACGAGGGCATAGTTCATCAGCGGCGTCACGCGCACCCGCCGTGCCACGGCCTCGACGACCCACGCGCCGAAGAGGATCGCGAACCCCACGAGGTGGACGAGGACGACGGCGTGACGCAGGATCTCCATACCGGTCAGGGTAGGGATCCCGCGGCTCCGACGCCAGGAAGGCGGGCCTCACCGCGACGTGCGAAGCCGAGCGGCCCCGAGCGCGTGAACTCGGGGCTCGGCTCGGGCGAAAACAGCCGTGAGCCGGAAGGGGCCCGCGCCCCCTGGTGCGACCCTGGACGGCGTGTGCCCTCCCGAGCGCGCGAAGTCGGAGGAAAAGGTGCCCCAGATCGTTTTCGTCTCCGACGACGCCATCCACCCCCTCACGAGCGGCGGTCGGCTCGAGCTGTGGGGTGAGCTCCGCGCATTCGAGCTCGCCGGCGTCACGGTGCACCTCGTGGTCTTTCATCGTGAGCAGATCAGCGACGACGATCGTCGCCGGACGATGGCTCTGGCGGACTCCGTCCAGTTCGTCGCACGGCGCGGGTTCGTCCGCGCGACGTGCCGGCACCCGGCCTCGCCGTACCAGGTGTCGTCCCGGGCGATGCCGCCCACGGTGGTCGATGAGATCGTGGGGGCCTGTGCCGGCTCGGTGGACGCCATCGTCGCCAGCCACGAGTGGACACTCCCCGCTGCTCGCCGCATCTCGTCGGCACTGGGCCGTCCGCCGATCGTGCTGCGCAGCCACAACGACGAGGTCGCGTACTACCGATCGCTCGCGGCACACGCGACCGGTTCCAAGCGGATCTATCTCCGTATCGAGAGCGCGCGAATCCGCAGGGCGCTGCGGCACCAGCAGATGTGGAGGGGCGTCGCGGCGACCGCGGTGATCTCGCCGGCCGACGAGCACGCGTACGCGGGCACGGGCATCCCCGTGTCAGTGGTCCCCCCGACCTTCGACATCGCGCCACGCGCGCGTGCGCGCCCGAAGCCGGGGCGAACGATCGGATTCATCGGCGCGCTCGACTCGTCGCACACGGAGGAGGGGCTTCGGTGGTTCGTGCGGGAGGTCTTCTCCGTGCTCCACGAAGCGGACCCCACGACGCGGCTCGTCGTCGCGGGCCGGCGCGCGAGCCCGGCGCTGACATCACTCCTCCGCTCCGCTGCGGGCGTCGAATTCCTCGGTGAGGTTGGTGAAGCCGCCGAGGTCTACGACCGCGCCCGGGTCTTCGTGAACCCGATCTTCTCCGGGAGCGGCGTCAACATGAAGATCGGTCCGGCCATGGCCCACGGCCTTCCCATCGTCACGACGACCATCGGGGCGCGCGGGTTGTCTTTTCTCCTGCCCGCCCTCCTCGTCGCGGACGACGCGTCGTCGATGCGGGCGGACCTGTCTTCCCTGTTGGGCGATGACGACCGTTGTCAGAAGCTGAGCGCGAGGGGGGTCGCAGCCCTGCGCGCGCACCATCCCGAGACGACTGGGCGTATGCTCCGCGACCTGGTGACGACGCTGCGGGTGGGCGCGTGACCTCGGCGACGGACGCATCCCGGTACCGCCTGCGCATCGCGTCGGGTGCAGCAGGCGCTCTGCCATCGCCCGTTCCGTCGGATGAAGACCGCCGCCGTCGTCGTCAACTCGCCGTGGTCCTCCTTCTCGGCGGGTGGTGGTGCGCCGCCGGTCCGCTCGTCAGCTTGATCATCGCGGGACGCCTGCCGGCCGACCGGCTGTCGACGGGACGTATCGCCGATACGGAACTCGGGGTGCTGGTGCAATCCTGGGGGGCGCCGCTCTGCGTCGCCGGCTGTCTGAGCATCGTCGTGTGGAATCTCGTGAGAGACCCGGCGCGGGCCCGCCCCCTTTGGCCGCTCGCGTCGATGATGCTGCTCTTCGCCGCCATCGCCGTGGCGAACCTGGCCGCATCGGGTGGCGAGCTCCGCTCCGGCTCACGGATCGCCCTCCTCCTCGCTCTCACGATCTGGTCCATTCAGCCCCGCTTGGAAGATCTTCGAGTCCTCGGGTCCGTCGGTCTGGTGATCGTCGCGATCTCGGTTCTGCTGCTGCCGTCCGGGAAGACCTGGATGCCGGCAGCCGATGTCGTGCTCCAAGAGAAGGCGCTCATCGGCACGCAACTGATGGCCGGCCCGTTCGGCCAGAGCAACGTTCTCGGGCTGGCGCTCGGCGTCACCCTGCCGTTCGTTTTCCTGTTCCGCCGCATGTGGGTGCGCCTGGGGGCTTTCGGGCTGCTGACGTTCTTCCTCGTCCTGACGGGAAGCCGGAGCACGCTGATCGGCGTGGCGGGCGCCGCGGTGATCGGGGTCATCGTCGTGTGCGTGCGGGATCGATTCCTGTCCGGCCTCGTGGCCGCCCTCGGCGCGGTCGGTCTCGTCATCGTGTCGTTCTGGGTTCCGCTCGGCACGTCCGACCCGCAGGCATTCACTCAGCGCGGGTCGATCTGGATGATCTCCCGCGCGACCTGGGGGGCGACGACGGAATCGTTCCTGTTCGGACAGGGGCTGGAGTACTACGGAGTCGGAGGCCACTTCGCCGTCTTCGATCACGGCTCTCCGACCTACCACGGTCACAACGAGTTCGTCAGCATCATGACGACCTCGGGGCTGCTTTCCCTGGTCGCGTTCCTGGGCGTCGTCGCGACGGCGTTGTACGGCCTGCTCCGCACGACGGGCCGTGGGCGTCGCACCGGACTCTTCGCGACCGTGACGCTCCTGGGGTGCGGGATCGCTGAGACGCCTCTGCGCATCGACGCGATCGACTCCCTGGGGTGGCTGACCTGGTTCAGCCTCTTCTCGATCGTCGTCGCCGTCTCGAGCACTCACGACGTCGTAGACACCCTCAGCCGTTCGAGGTCGACCTCGCTGTAAGTGCGGCGAACCTGCTCGTCGTTTCCGTCCAGAACGTTCGTCGCCATGAGCGCCGTGCGCTGAGAGCCCGGCACCGCGGGGTGGTGAACGGGAGTGTCGAACACCTGTCGCGGAGAGAATCCACTGCGGACGGTTGCACGATGAAGCCAGAGGTCGTCGCCGCGCGGACACTCGTCGAGGAAGCGCGTCCCGTATCGGCAGGCCTCCTCGAGGACGGCGAACGGGTAGAGGACGCCGCCGACTCCGTTGAGCACCAGTCGGATGTCCGGCCTCGATGTCGTGCTCAATCCCCACGTTCGGTACGGGGCCACGGAGCCGTCGTCGAGGAAGCGCATCACCTCACCGCGATAGCCGATCGTGCTCCGGGGATACTCCCGATGCCGGTCGAGGAGCGTTTCCAGCCACCGGTGCGGATAAAGGACGTCGTCGTCGGCCGTCACCAGGGGCACCTCCGCATCGCGCCACCGCGTCGCGTACGGGTAGTACTTCTTGTGCGCACCGAAGTCGTCGCATCCGTGCACTTCCAGTCCCCTGCGCTGCAGGTCACGGAGCACGCGGGGGATGCCTGCGTCGAGGTCGTCGTGGGCGAGCCACAGGATGAGCCGTCGGGGACGCACGGAGCCTTCGCCGATGGACTCTATCGCCGCGAACACGGTGGCGATCCGATGCCCATAGGAGGTGAGGCTCACCACCGCGGGAGCATCGCCCACCACGGGCCGACGGCGGATCGCCGCTGTGGCGCGCCAACCCGCAATGCGGAGGCGTTTGGCGATGGCCGTGGTGATCTTTCGCGCGTGCACGGGTGGGAACGTAACAGCCGGCGGGAGCCGCCCGGGATACCGCTGTTTCACTGGAGGCATCGTGAAGTGACCGCCCGACCGCGTCCGACGATTCCCCGCTTTTCCGCTCCCGGAGGTCCGAGTGACTGCTTCGCGCGCGACGGCCGCCACGAGTTGGACGGCGGTGTCCGTCTTCTCGACCTCTGCCGCCCAGCTCGCCATGATGCTGGTCCTCGCCCGCATCCTCGATCTCGAGCAGATGGGATTGGTCTCGACCGTTCTGATCTGCTCGTCGTTCCTCGAGATCTTCGTCGGGCTGGGCCTCACGGCCGCGCTCATCCAGCGTCGAAGAGTTACGTCCCGTGAACTCTCGAGCGTCCACTGGGCCAACCTCGCGCTGGCCCTGATCGCGTTCGGCGCCGTCTGGGCCGGATCCGGACCGATCGCGGCACTGTTCGGCGCGCCGGCTGCGGCTCCTCTGGTCGTCGTGACGGCCTTCGCTTTCGTCTTCACCGCGGCGGGTCAGGCGCACCGTGCGGTGCTCGAGAAGCGACTCGACTTCCGACCGCTCGGCATCG
The DNA here is from genome assembly GCF_029222405.1 of Microbacterium sp. Kw_RZR3. Taxonomy (NCBI): domain Bacteria; kingdom Bacillati; phylum Actinomycetota; class Actinomycetes; order Micrococcales; family Microbacteriaceae; genus Microbacterium; species Microbacterium sp. Kw_RZR3. The sequence continues at coordinate 6,069 of NZ_JARHXC010000143.1, forward strand.
CGGACGTGGCTTTCGCTCTCGTGTCGCTCGTCAGCGCCGTGCTTCTCGCGCTCGCCGGGTGGGCGGCGATGAGCGCGGCCGTGGGACTCGTCCTGGGCGCAGCGGCTCGTACGGTCGTCTTCGTCGTCTCGGCGAGACGGGTGGCGCGCATCCGTGCGCACTTCCGCCTCGCCGAGCTCCGCCGGTTCTTGCGCTACGGCGTGTGGCAGTCGGCGGACGGCGTCCTGAACTACATCGGAAACACCCTCGCGACCATCGCGACCGGGCGCTTCGTCAGCACGGCCGCCCTCGGCGGTTTCAACCTGGCTTTCACCCTCGGGGTGAGTCTGGCCGGACGCGTCAGCCCCATCCTCACACGCGTGCTCTTCCCGTACTTCGCGATCATTCAGGACGACAAGACGCGCGTTCGTGACGCCTACCTGAAGATGCTGACGCTGGTCGGCATCCTGAACATCCCCGTGCTGGTCTGCGTCAGCCTGGTGGCGGACGATGCGATGACCGTCGTCTACGGCGAGAAGTGGGCCCCGTTCGGGCCGGTTCTGGCTGTCCTCGCCCTGGCGGGGGCGCTCCGTTCGCTCGGCTATCCGGTCGGCTCCCTCCTCGCGGGCACCGACAATCTCCGTCTCGGGGTCTTCCTCAACGTCGGCCGAACCATCGTCAACGTGCCGTTGATCCTGGGGATGACGCTCGCGTGGGGCGTCGACGGTGCGGCGTGGTCGATGGTCGTCATGGCCGTGGTCAGCTACGTGCTCGGCTACGTGTGTCTCCACCACGTCGTGCCCACCTCGCCAGGCGCCTATCTCCGTGCCAGCGTGACACCGATCGTCCTCTCGTTTCCGCCGGTCGCGGCTGTCCTCGCTGTCGGGTGGCTCACAGAGGTCGCCTCTCCGCTCGTGCGACTCGGTGCGCAGGTGGTCGCCGGTGCATGCGCCTTCGGGCTGGCCGTGCTCCTCAGTCGTGATTCGACGGTGAGCGCGATCGTTCAGTCCGTTCGCGCCAAGGTCGTGCGCGCCCCGGACCTCGACGTCGCCGTCCTGCTCCCCGCTGACGAGCGTTTCGATGGGACCGGCGGGGCGATCGCGTCGTGGGTCCGGAACGCCTATGGTGCGTTTCCCGCCGACACCGCGGTGGGAGTCTTCTGCCCGCGCGGTGACTCCGCGTTCGACGACGGCGCCGTGCGTGTCCGCCTGCCTCTTTTCGACTCTCTCGACGCTCTCATCCGCGTCGCGGCACGCCCCGTGGCGCGTTTGCTCCGCCGCAATCCGGACGGTGTCGTCCGTGTTCTGACGCTGTCCGGCCGTCTCTGGGTGTGGTGGCTCACCCCCGTGCTCCGGCGTTCGACGGTCGTGCACGTGCACAACGAGCCGGCATACGCGGCGGTGCTGCGACGCTCGGGCTACGGAGGCCGAATCGTCCTGCACATGCACAACGATCCCGTCGGTGCGATCCGTCGCACATGCGGCACGTCGTGGCCGCGCGCGACCCTCGACGAAGTGCGATCGGCCGTCGACGCCTGGGTGTTCTGCAGCGAGTACTTGGCGACGCTCGCGCGCCGGGAGTTCAGCATCACCGATGCGGTCGTCGTACCGAACGGCGCCACGGTCTCGCGTGCACAGCCGCTCTGGCACGAGGTGGGCGAGCCGCTCAGGATCGCCTACGCGGGTCGTCTGATCCCTGAGAAGGGGGCGCTGCAGGCTGTCGAAGCGGTGGCTGAACTCGCCCTGCGCCGCAGTGTCGTCTTGGATGTATTCGGGGCGAAGGCGACTGGTGCGGCCGTCGGAGAGTCCCCGTATACGCGGACTCTGCGTTCGCTTGCCGAAAAGGTGCGCGAACGCCACCCCGGTGCCACGGTCAACATCCGTGGATTCGTGCCGCCCGACCTCATGACGGCCGAACTGGCCGAGGCGGACGTGTTCCTCTACCCGTGCCAGTGGGAAGAGCCCTTCGGCATGGTTCTCCTGGATGCCATGACCGTCGGTACACCTGTCGTCTCGGTCGCGCGCGGGGGAATCCCCGAGGTCGTCGGACCGGAGGCGGGCGGTGTGGTGCTTTCACCCCACGCGAGCGCTGTCGAGCTCGCGGATGCCGTCGATCGGATTGCCACCGACCCTCGTTACACCGATCGGCGCCGCGCCGCGCGCCGCGTGGCCGAGGAGCGCTTCGGATGGGATGCCATCGCACGGCGTCTGATCGACGTGCTCGCCATCGGCTGACGACGACGTTCAGCCCAGCGCGGCGAGAAATGCGCGCGTGTCGCGTCGTCGCGTGGACGGAAGGATCCTTCTGATCACGTCCGAGACGTGAGCGGGCGCGGGCTCGGCATCCGGCTGCGTGTCCATCGAGAGGGCGACGCTCGCCCAATCGGTGTCTCCCGCGAGCATCCCCTGTTCGCAGTGCGTGACCTGGATCGGCAGGCGCAGCTCGATGGAGCGCCGACGTCCGCGCGCGAGAAGGAGACAGAGGAGCCGGAACGTCGCGTGCCGGAGGGGGCGCAGTCCCCACGGGCGTGGCCATTTCGGGGTCGGGTGGAACGGAGCGAGGACGTAGGTCAGCCCGGGCTTCGAGACATGGGATCCCAGAGCCCTCCAGGAGAGTTCATCCCAGGCACCGCCGCCGCACGACATCCACAGATGGCGCGTGGCGTCCTCCCGGAATGCCCGGCCGGTCACGGCGAAACTCGAGGTACCCCCCGGGACGTGGGCCCATCCGGGGCGCAACGGGCTGATGGTGCCGTGCTCCGAGGCGAGGGCGTACAGCAATCGGTAGTCGGCGGTGCCATCGACCAGCAGTCGGAGAGCCTCCGGTCGATGGAGGTGGTCGTCTTCGACGAAGTAGACGAGGTCGTCGTCATCGGGCCGAATTCTCGATCGGACGGCGCGGATGACGGGGCGCCACGACTTCGCGGCGGTGCCTCCGCGCACGATGAGGAACCCGTCCGCGCGACGCAGGAGTCGGGGGACGGAACCGGGGAAGGCGAGTCCAGACGAGACGTCGACGGCGACGGTCACTCGGACGTCGATGCCCGTCGCTCGCGCGTGGTCGGCCGCTGCGAACACCGACGCAATACACCGGCCCTTGCTGTACCACGCGGGACGGTTCTTGCGATTCTCACTCGGAGTGGTTCGGAGGATGACATGGAGTACGGGGGCACGGGAGGGGGCGGGCACGGCTCCAGTGTCGCCGTCGGGCACCCCACTTCCCGTGGCCCCGGTCCATCGTCAGGGCGGGTGAGGGAGCGTGCCCCGGCGGTGGGGCTGGAAGGACGGTCCCTGATCCTGTCGAAGAGTCCGCCCCCCACGCGAAATCAGCCGCGCAGCTCCCGCAGGACCAGCGCGGTACGGATCGCCGCGTCCGCGGCCTCTTCGCCCTTGTCTTCCTTCGACCCCTCCAGGCCGGCGCGGTCGAGGCCTTGTTGCTCGTCGTCGAGGGTCAGCACGCCGAAGCCCACGGGCTTGCCCGCGTCGAGCGCGATGCGGGTGAGGCCGTCGGTCGCAGCCGATGAGACGAACTCGAAGTGCGGCGTCCCGCCCCGGATGATCACGCCGAGGGCGACGACGGCATCCGCCCCGCCGTCGAACGCGGCCTTCGCGGCGACCGGCAGCTCGAAGGACCCCGGAACGCGCACGACGCGGTACGTGGCACCCGTGGCATCCAGGACCCTCTTCGCCCCGGCGATCAGGCCGTCGGTGATGACCTCGTGCCAGGTGCCGGCGATGACGACGACGTTCAGGCCCGACGCGTCGACGCCGCCGGTCTCGGGTGCTCCACTACCAGCCATCAGGCGTCCTCTTCCTTCATGTGCGCGAGGGCGTCGCGCAGGTCGTCCTCGGCGATGATGTGACCCATCCGGTCGCGCTTCGTCTCGAGGTACTGGTGGTTGTTGGGGCCGACGCCGACGAGGAGCGGAACCTGCTCGACGACGTCGAGTCCGAAACCGCGCAGCTGGTTCACCTTGTCGGTGTTGTTCGTCAACAGGCGCACCTGTTCGACACCGAGGTCGGCCAGGATGCCGGCCGCGGCGGCGTAGTCGCGCGCGTCGGCGGGAAGGCCCAGGGCGAGGTTGGCGTCCACCGTGTCGAGGCCGCGCTCCTGCAGGTTGTAGGCCCGCAGCTTGTTGATGAGGCCGATGCCGCGTCCTTCGTGGCCGCGCATGTAGATGACGATGCCGCCGTCCTTGTCGATACGGTCGAGCGCTGCGTCGAGCTGGGGGCCGCACTCGCACTTCAGCGAGCCGAACGCCTCACCGGTCAGGCACTCGGAGTGCACGCGGACGAGTGGGGCCTCCGTGCCCAGCTCACCCGAGACGACCGCGATGTGGTCGGTCCCGGTGACGCGGTCCTTGTACGCGAGGAAGCGGAAGACGCCGTGCGTGGTGGGCACGTTCGACTCGGCGCGCAGGCTCACCCGCCGGCGGGGCGCGGGCGCGGAATCGAGCGGCTCGGTCTCGTTGAGGTAGCCGATGAGCTGCTCGATCGTGATGACCGGGATGCCGTCGCGCTCGCCGAGTTCGAAGAGTCCGGGCAGGCGCATCATGCTGCCGTCTTCGGCGACGACCTCGGCGATCGCGGCGACCGGTTCGAGGCCCGCGAGCTTCATGAGGTCGACCGCCGCCTCGGTGTGGCCGGCCCGCTCGCGGACGCCGCCGTCGACGGCGCGCAGCGGGAGGATGTGCCCGGGGCGGATGACGCTGGTCGGCACCGACTCGGGGTCGGCGAGGACGTTGAGCGTGCGGGCGCGGTCGGCGGCGCTGATGCCGGTCGTCACACCCGACGCGGCGTCGACGCTCACGGTGTACGCGGTGCCGCGCGCGTCCTCGTTGACCGCGACCATGGGCGGCAGGTCGAGGCGGTCCGCCCACTCGGCGGGCATGGGCGCGCAGACGTACCCGCTGGACCAGCGGACGGTCCAGGCCAGGACTTCGGGGGTCGCGAGCGCGGCCGACAGGATGACGTCGCCCTCGTTCTCGCGGTTCTCGTCGTCGGCGACCAGGATCGGCCGGCCGGCGCGCAGGGCCTCCAGGGCCTCGGGGATGGTGGACAGGCTCATGCGGAGCCCCTCTCGGTCGATGCGGCGTCAGCCGCGGGGTTCTCAGATGCACGGAAGGCGAGCATGCGCTGCACGTGGCGCGCGAGGATGTCGGTCTCGAGGTTGACCGGGGTGCCGGCCACCGCCTCGCCGAGGGTTGTCGCGGCGAGCGTCTCGGGGATGAGCGACACCTCGAGCCACTGCTCCGCCTCGTGGGCATCGCTCACGGCGCTCACGGTCAGCGAGACGCCGTCGATCGCGATCGATCCCTTGTCGACGACGAGGGGAGCCAGGTGCTTCGGGATGCCGATGCGCACGACGCTCCACTGCGCGCCCGGACGCACCTCGCGCACCACGCCGGTGCCGTCGATGTGGCCCTGCACGATGTGACCGCCGAGGCGCCCGTGCGCCGCCGTCGCGCGCTCCAGGTTCACGGGGCGACCCGGTGCGACGTCGGCGAGCGTCGACATGTCGAGCGTCTGCTTCATCACGTCGGCGGTGAACCAGTCCTCGCCCTGGTCGACGACGGTGAGGCACACGCCGCTGACCGAGATCGAGTCGCCGTGGCCGGCATCCGAGACCGAGAGGGGAGCGCGCACGGTCACGCGCACGCCGTCGCCCGACGGTTCGACCGCGGTGATGGCGCCCATCTCTTCGACGATTCCGGTGAACATCAGTGATCTCCCTGCGTT
>NZ_JARHXC010000144.1:0-1317 GCF_029222405.1 Microbacterium sp. Kw_RZR3
CGGCGGCCATCGCCGAGCTGCGGGCGGTGGGGGAGTGGCCCGGCATCCTGTCGTGGGATGTCGCGCTGTCGCTCGATACGCGCAAAGGGCGGGTGATCGTTGAGGACGGGGCATTCGTCGATCGCTCGGCGTTCGAGGAATGGCGCGCGACCGAAAAGCACCTCGCCGCGGGGGGAAGAATGGCGGAGATCAGCGACTGGTGGGTGGGGGACTGGGAGCGGAGCTGAAGCTCACTCGCTGGTCCCGGAAACGAGACAAGGCCCGGTCGGAAAGACTTCCGAACCGGACCTCTTACTGTCTCAACACAGTGTGCGCCCGAAGGGACTCGAACCCCTAACCTTCTGATCCGTAGTCAGATGCTCTATCCATTGAGCTACGGGCGCAGGGCCTCCGCGCGAAACGGCGCGCAGGCCGTGGTCCAGCATAGCCGCGACCGACCGAGACGTCTAATCGGCCCGGAACGGCGTGCATCCCGGGCGTGGCGCGAGGGTGACGACGGGGTGTCCGGACGGGGTGGGACGTACGCTGGCCGAATGAGCGCTTACACCTCCGCGTTCGAGCTGTTCTCCATCGGGATCGGACCCTCGAGCTCCCACACCGTCGGCCCCATGAAGGCCGCCCTCCAGTTCGCCACACGACTCGAGAGCGAAGGCATCCTGGGGCGCGTGACGTATGTGTCCTGTTACCTCTACGGCTCGCTCGGCGCGACCGGTATCGGGCACGGGACGCCCGACGCCGTCGTCGCTGGGTTGCACGGCTGGGATCCCGAGACCGTCGACCCGGATGCCGTCCGGCGGCTGTGGGTGGACTGGCCCGACGGGCGTGAACTCCCGCTCGCCGCGTCGCACACGGTCCGCTTCCAAAAGGCCGACATCTCGCTCGAGCCGCGGAGACGTCTGCCCGGCCACCCCAACGCCATGACCCTCGTTGCGCGCGATGTGCGCGACCACGTGATCGCGGAAGACACCTACTACTCGATCGGAGGCGGATTCATCCGGCGCGAGGGAGAGCCCGCTCGCGTGGCGGCTGCACCCTTCCCGCTCGCGTTCGATGACGCGGCCACCCTCATCGAGCTGTGCGACGAGCAGGGCATCACCATCGCCGAGGCGGCACGTCGCAACGAAGAGGCCCTGCGCTCCGACGAAGAAATCGCCGCCGGCCTCGATCGGATCTGGGATGCCATGGCCGCCTGCGTCAACGCCGGTCTCGAGCACGACGGTGTGCTCCCCGGCATCCTGAAGGTGAAGCGCCGCGCGGCGGTGATCCGGCAGCAGCTCGAAGAGATCGAAGCCGAGGGACACCGCGAGCTGCCGGGGG
>NZ_JARHXC010000145.1:0-10110 GCF_029222405.1 Microbacterium sp. Kw_RZR3
CGGCGGTGGAGGCCGTGGAATCAGGCGTCGCGGTGAGGGTATCGGGGTGCGCAGGCTGAGCAACCATGATCTGCCTTTCGGAAGCGGTGTACACCTACAGGTATACACTACGAGGCGATCATCATCTCCAAGGAGGAGCTATGCACGCCGTCTGGGTCGAACTGGAAGTGCTTCCGGGAAAGGTGGAGGAGTTCCGTCGCGCGATCGCGGCGAATGCGGAGGCGACCGTACGTGATGAGCCCGGGTGCTTCTCGTTCGATGTGATCGAACTCGACCCCGAGCGCCAGCGCTTCGCGTTCTACGAGATCTACCGCGATCGGGAGGCGTTCGTCGTCGAACACCGGAGCGCGGCGCACTACGGCGCGTGGAAAACGGCCGTCGCCGAGACGGTGGTGCCGGGCTCGCAGACCATCACCGAAGGCCGGCGCCTGTTCGCCGAGCGCGCTTAGGAGACCAGGATCTCTCCGGCTTCGCCCCCCAGGAGCTGCCGGAAGATCGCCTGGTCCACGTGATGCAGGTGCGTCGTCATCGCCGCGGCAGCTGCGCCGGGGTTGCCGTCGATGATGGCGGTGCACATGGCGATGTGCTCGTTCACCGACTCCTGCAGGCGGGACCGGTCGCCGTGCGCGATGTAGCGCAGCCGGGCGCTGTGCGGACGCAGATCCGCGATGGCGCGGGCGAGGTAGCTGTTGGGCGTGTGAAGGGCGACGATGCGGTCGAACTCCGCCGTCGCTCGACGGAACTGCTCCGCGAACGTCTCGTCGTAAGGGACCCCGCGCATCGTGTGGAAGGCGTCGAGGAGGGCGAGCAGATCGTCCCGCAAGGCGGGGTTCGTCTCGGCCTTCTGCGCCACCGCCCGCACGGCCTCGGGCTCGATGAGCCGACGGAAGTCGAAGAGCGCGCGTGCGCCGCGCAGCGAGATCCGAGACACGGTGGGGGCGCGCCGCGGCTCGAGATCCACGAGCCCCTCGGCCGCGAGGCGGCGGATGGCCTCGCGTACCGGCGTGCGCGAGGCGCCGGTGTGCGTCGAGAGCTCGATCTCCGACAGGGCCTGGCCCGGCGCGAACACGCCCGTCTCGATGTCGTGGCGAAGCTGCGCGTACACCCTGTCGGCTTTTCCCCGCCAGGCGCCCATTTCTTCGACCATACGACCAGCATAGTTGTCCAACAGGTATACCCACGTGTATAACTCTTAGGAGTGGCACCGCCGCCACCTCCCACACACTCGAAGGAGCGACGATGCTCGTAGTACTCGGCTTCGCGATGATCGCGGTGTTCATGACACTGGTCATGACCAAGCGCGCCACGCCCATAGCCACGCTGATCCTCGTGCCGATCATCTTCGGGCTGTTCACCGGCGCGGGTCTCGGCCTGAGCGACATGATCATCGAGTCGTTCCTCAAGCTGGCGCCGACCGCCGGGTTGCTGTTCTTCGCGATCATGTTCTTCGGCACGATGATCGACGTCGGGCTGTTCGACCCGTTGATCCGGCTCATCCTGCGCTTCGTCGGCAACCACCCCACGCGGCTGGTGGTGGGCACCGCGCTTCTGACGTCGATCGTGTCGCTCGACGGCGACGGATCGACGACATTCATCATCGTCACCTCGGCATTCCTGCCGATCTACCTGCGTCTCGGCATGAGCCCGGTGATCCTCACCGTGGTGGCCGCGATGTCGAACGGTGTGCTCAACACCGTGCCGTGGGGCGGCTCGACCGCACGGGCGGCCGCTGCGCTGAACGTGTCGCCCATCGACATCTTCGTGCCGATGATCCCCTCGATCGCGGCGGGTATCGGGGCTGTCCTGGTCCTGGCCTACCTGATGGGCCGCTCCGAAACGAAGCGCCTCGGCCGTCTCGAACTGACCGAGTCCCCGGGCTTCCTCCGACGAGCGGATGCCGTCGGCGAAGAGATCCGGGCCGGTTCCTCGCGTCGGTTCCGAGACCGCAGCGCTCAGGAGGACGCCGCTCCGACGTGGAACTCCTCGGTGGTCGTCACCAACAACTTCGCCGTTCCCGTCGACGACGAGGGCAAGAACATCCTCGACCGGCCGAACGCCCGCCCGAAGCTCATCTGGTTCAACCTGGTGCTCACACTCGCCGTCATGACCACCCTCGTCATGGACATCACCGAGCCGGTCGTCATCTTCCTCGTCGCCGCCGCCCTTGCACTGGTCGTCAATTTCCCGCGAGTTCAGGAACAGTCCGCGCAGATCAAAGCGCACGCCTCGTCGATCGTCTCCGTCGTCGGCATGGTGTTCGCTGCCTCCGTGCTCACCGGTGTCATGAGCGGCACCGGAATGGTCGAGGCGATGGCCGCCTGGCTGGTCAGCGTCATCCCGCCCGTGCTCGGACCGTTCATGGCGGTGATCGCCGGCATCCTGAGCATTCCGTTGACCTTCATCATGACCAACGACGCGTTCTACTTCGGGGTCCTGCCGATCCTCGCCGAGACCGCAGGGCACTTCGGTATCGAACCGGTCGAGATGGCGCGTGCCTCGCTCGTCGGTCAGGCCCTGCATCAGTCGAGCCCTCTCGTGGCGTCGTTCCTGCTGCTCATCGGTCTCGCGAACGTCAACCTCGGAGAGCACTTTAAGAAGGTGATCTGGCGCGGCACGATCGTCGCGCTGGTCATGCTCGCCGTCGGCGGCTTCATCGCCTACCCCCTCTTCTGAATCCCCGCATCACAGAAAGGCACCACCATGGCCATCACCTCGGTGAATCCCGCGACCGAAGAGGTCGTCGCATCCTTCGATCTGCACACCCCCGACGAGGTCGAGAAGAAGCTGGCCGCGGCCGCTGCCGCTCAGCGCGCATGGCGGCGCACCCCCGTCGAGGAGCGCACGGCGCTGTTGAGCCGCATCGCGGAGGTGTTGCGCGAGGGCAGCGAGGAGTACGCGCAGATCATCACGCGCGAGATGGGCAAGCCCATCGCCGAGTCGCGGGCAGAGATCGAGAAGTGCGCGGTCACGCTGGACTACTACGCCGCTCACGCGCCGAAATTCCTCGCCAACGAGAGGGTGGACTCGAACGCGAGCGAGAGCGCGGTGGTGTTCGACCCGCTGGGGGTGGTGTTGGCGATCATGCCGTGGAACTACCCGTTCTGGCAGTTCTTCCGCTTCGCCGCCCCCGCGCTGGCGGCCGGGAACGCGCCGTTCCTCAAGCACGCCAACAACGTGCCCGAGGCGGCGCTCGCGGTCGAGGAGATCGTTCGCAAGGCCGGCGCCCCCGAGGGCCTGTGCACGACCGTGCTCATCGATGCCGGCGACGTGAAGGCGCTGATCGACGATGACCGCATTGCCGCGGTCACCCTGACGGGCTCGACGCAGGTGGGCCGGATCGTGGCGTCGCAGGCAGGCACCGCGTTGAAGAAGCAGGTGCTCGAGCTCGGCGGGTCGGACCCCTTCATCGTGCTCGCGGACGCCGACATCGCCGAGGCGGCGAAAGTGGCGGTGAAGGCGCGCTTCACCAACGTCGGCCAGAGCTGCGTCAACGCCAAGCGCTTCATCGTCGAGGAGGCGGTGGCCGACGAGTTCGTCGCGGCCTTCGTCGAGCACGCGTCGGCGTTGAAGGTCGGCGACCCGATGGAGGACGACACGAACATCGGGCCGATGGCGCGGGCGAACCTGCGCGACGACCTGCACCAGCAGGTGCTGCGGACACTGGAGAACGAGAACACCGTGCTCAAGCTCGGCGGTGCTCCGCTCGACGGTCCCGGGTTCTACTACCCGCCCACGGTCATCGACCACGTTCGCCCGGGCGACACCGCGTTCGAGGAAGAGACGTTCGGGCCCGTTGCGGCCATCATCCGCGCACGCGACACCGCGCACGCGATCGAACTGGCCAACGACACCGAGTACGGTCTCGGTGCCGCCCTGTGGACCCGTGACCTCGCCCTCGCCCGGCGCCTGGTGCGAGAGATCGACGCGGGAGCGGTGTTCGTCAACGGTATGGTCGCCTCCGATGCGCGCCTGCCCTTCGGCGGCATCAAAGCGTCCGGCTACGGCCGCGAGCTCGGCGTCCACGGGCTGCGGGAGTTCGTCAACGTCAAGACCATGTGGATCGGGCCCGCGAAACCCCCCGCCCCCACCACCGGCGAGAAGATCGGCGAGTAACTCATGAGCATCGAGAGCATCACCTCCCAGCCCGCGCACGTCTTCCGCCCCGAGCAGCTCCCTTCCAAGAACCGCGGCGGCGGCGCCCGAACGATCCCTCTCGTCACCGCTGCTCGGGGCGCGACGACCTACCTCAACGGCGTCACGATCTTCGAGCCCGGTGCCGCAATCGGCCACCACACGCACAACGTCGCCGAGTCGGTCATGGTCATCGCCGGCCGCGCCGTCGTCGACATCGACGGAGAGCGAACCGCGCTGAACACGTTCGACACCACGTTCGTGCCCGCCAACGTCGCCCACCACTTCGAGAACGCCTCCGACACGGAGGAGATGAGGATCTTCTGGACGTACGGATCGCTCGATGCCACCCGCACCCTCACCGCGTCCGGGGAACACGGACGAGTGGATGCCGAATCCGCCGACACCGCTGCCGGCTCGGTACGGATGGTGACCGAGATGGCGACCATCGACGTCCTGCCCGGTCACGAGAAAGACTTCGAGGCCGCCGTGGCGAAGGCCGCCCCGCTGTTCCAGCGGGCGCGCGGGGCACGGACGCTCCGGCTGGAGTCCTCGGAGGAGAGCCCGCAGACCTACCGACTCTTCGTCGGTTGGGAAAGCATCGACGATCACGAGAGCTTCCGCGCCTCTGCGGCGTTCTCTCGCTGGCGAGAACTCATCGGCCCTCACCTGGGCGCGACGCCGCAGGTGGAACACCTGCGTAACACTCTCACTGCGTTCTGACGCTGTTGATCGCGGGCACGTCGCGCAGGCAACCGCTCGGCCGGATCGCGCGAAGTACCCGAGAGCGCTGCAAAGCTGAGGCTTCTTCGGGTCGATCTCTCACGCGGATGAGCGACGCGCGTTGGCGAGGAGGTCCGAATAGCCCGCACCTGTGAGGTACGAGATCACCGCATCTCGACTTCTCTCGAGGCACACGATCCGGTTCTCCACGACGCGGAGCTCTCGCGCGAGTTCCGCCGCTTCGGCACGCTTCGCCGGTCCGGCGGTTTCGATGTTCAAGACGATCTTGATCATCCGGGTGGAAAGGCCCGCCTCGACGAGAGCGCGGACATGGCGGGCATGCTCGACCTGCTCATCCGAGTAGTCCCGGTACCCGTTCGCCGCGCGCGACGCGGCGATGAGGCCCTGCTGTTCGTAGTAGCGCAGCATGCGCGCCGGCGCTCCGACCGCTTCTGCCGCCTCGCTGATCTTCATGCCGCACCACCCCGACGCGCCTTGATTTGACCTTGACAGTGATGTCAAAGTTTAGCCTTTCTGCGAGTGAAGGGTCCCGACCGCCGGGACCGATGAGAGGAGCAGAACCCATGCGCAGCTGGGATGGACAGTCACGGAGAATCCTCGTGATCGGAGCGGGAGAGCTCGGGATGCCCGTTCTTCGCAACGTCGCCCGACGTGCCACCGCGGTCGAGGGCTCCTCGATCGACGTGCTCCTGCGAAGCACCACCACGGAATCGCCCGCACCCGCGAAACAGCGCGATCTGGCGGAGATCCGTCAGCTCGGAATCAGCATCGTCCACGGCGATCTGGTGACGAACACTGTCGACGACCTCGCCCGGATCTTCCGGGACTACGACACCGTGATCGGCTGCACCGGTATCACCGCCGGTCTCGACACGCCGATGAAGGTGGCGCGTGCGGCGCTTCGCGCGGAGTTGCCCCGGTACTTCCCGTGGCAGTTCGGCGTCGACTTCGACGTGATCGGTCGCGGCAGCCCGCAAGACATCTTCGACTCCCAACTCGACGTTCGCGACCTGCTCCGCTCACAGCACGACACCGAGTGGGTGATCATCTCCACCGGCATGTTTATGAACTACCTCTTCGACGCCGACTCCGGCATGGTCGACCTCGCTCACGACACCGTCAACGCGCTCGGGACGACGGATACGACCGTCACGGTCACCACCCCGGAAGACATCGGCACCCTCACGGCGGACACTGTGTTCGCTGCGCCGCGCATCCGCAACGAGATCGTCTACGTCGCGGGGGACACGATCTCGTACGGCCAGCTGGCCACCACCCTCGAGACGGTCCTGGGTCGACCCTTCGACCTCCGCGTATGGTCCGAGCCGACCCTCATGGCCGAGTTGGCTGCCGACCCCGACAACATGACCCGAAAGTACCGCGCCGCCTTCGCTCAGGGCCGCGGTGTCGCGTGGGACAAGGCAGACACCTACAACGAGCGCCACGGCATCTCGACGACGACCCTCGACGAATGGATCCGCACTCACCTCGCCGCGTGAACCCGCCCTCCCGGTGGAGTGGACGCCGACCGCTCTGGCTGATGGAGCCCACGCCACCGCCACCGGCGAACTCCTCGCCGCGAGCAGTGAGCGCGAGCAGTGAGCGCGAGCAGGAGGCGCGAGGAGCGCGGGTGCGAACGCCGTTCCGGCCGCGGCCCGGGGCTCACCGCGTGGCGGTGCTCAGCGCCTTCGCGAAGCACCGCGACCCCGCGAACCGCACGTACGGCGGGAACACCGGGATCGCGCGGTAGCCGATCCGCTCGTAGAGCGCGATCGCCTCGGGCTGCCGATCACCGGTCTGCAGGATGAGGCGCTCGGCCCCGCGCGCCCGGGCGAGGCGCTCCAGCTCGGCCATGAGCGCGCGGCTCGCCCCGCGCCCGCGCGCGCGGCGATCGACGAACACGCGCTTGACCTCGAGGTCGTCGTCGAGGGCGCGAAGAGCGGCGTGACCCACCGGCTCCCCCGAGGGGTCGAGCACGAGGATCACGTCGACGATCGTGGCCGGGTCGACCGCGAAGTCCTCCGCGAGCAGCGCGGCCGTCTCGTCGTCGAACGCCGCGAACACCTTGGCGTACCGCGGGCCGATCTCGTCGTCCATCGCCGCGCGCAGCGCCACCGCTCGCTCGTCGTCCCAGTCGACGCGCTCGATCGTCCACGCGATCGGTCGTGCGTCGACCTGGGTCGAGGTGTCGACTCGGGTCATCGTTCTCCTCGGGTGATTGGCGGACCGGATGCCACCCCTCCAGCATGCGCCGACCTCGCCGCCGCGGCGCCGGCGCCTGACACACGGCGTCGCGCGGCGTCACGCCCCGTCATGACGACCGGCCCAGAGAGGCCCCCGGTTTGCGTGACGGCAACGACCGGCGCAGAGTGTCTCGGTGACCACCGCTCCCGCCCTCGACATCCCGCACGCCGACGCCACCGTCCTCGACAACGCCGCCTGGCACTCGCTCGCGGGCCCGCACTCCTCGTTCGCGATCGGCGGCGACCTCGTGCGCCGGTATCCCGCCGACGTCGCGCCCTTCGTCGCGGTGCGCTCGTGGGACGAACCCGGCATCTGGGACGCGCTGCGCGACCTCGTCGGCCCCGGCGCCGACGTGGGACTCTCGGGTTACGAGGGCGGCTTTCCCGACGGGTGGGAGTACCTCGGCGGCGGCGAAGGCGTCCAGCTCGTAGAGACCGACGCACTGAAGACCCGCCCCGACGACGAGGCGGTCGAGCTGGGCGCGGACGACGCCGCCGACATGATCGCGATCGTCGACCGCAATCAGCCCGGCCCGTTCCGGCCCCGAACCTACGAGCTCGGCCGGTACATCGGCATCCGTCGTGAGGGTCGGCTCGTCGCCATGGCCGGCGAGCGCCTGCACCCGACGGGATGGACCGAGATCAGCGCTGTCGCGGTGGATGCCGATCACCGGCGCCAGGGCCTCGCCTCGCGCCTGGTGCTCGACGTCGCCTTCCACATCCAGCAGCGCGGAGACCGGGCGCTGCTGCACGCGGCGGCATCGAACGTGAACGCGATCGCGGCGTACGAGAAGCTCGGTTTCGCGCTGCGTCGGCGAAACAAGTTCGCGTCGGTGCGCACGCCGGCCTGAGCGCGAGCGAACCGGGCTCCCGCCTGCGCCTCGACTTCCGAATGCATTCGGAATACAATGAGGGGCATGGGTACCGCGACATTCCTCCCCGCTCATTCGCGGCGGTCGTCCGATCTCAGCAAGCACTCGGCCGAAGTCTTCGCCGAAGCCGAAGATCACCCCATCACCGTCACGCGACGCGACGGGCAGACGCTCGTTCTCATGTCCGAGCGCGAGGCGAACGCCCGGGCACAGCTCTTGAACTTCGCGGCGCAGCTCATCACGGTGACCCTCGACGACGACGGGCCATTGGACGAGCGCATGGCGAGGACATTTCCGTGGATGCTGGCGCTCTCGAGCGCCGATCGGACGCAATGCGCACAAGACCTCGTCGATGCCGCGCGCGCATCGTTTGCGACCGATCAGCCTCACCTCGCGCTCGCGGAACTCAGCTCGTGGAAAGAGACCGCGGTCGCCGTCGCCGCCGGGCTCGGCACGACGGTGGTCGACTGGCTCGATGACGACGGCGAGACAGTCGAGCGTCCCTGAGCATGGCAGCTTCGAAGCGCGGCGAGGTCGTTCCGCGCCCTCCGAAGAAGATCGAGTACGAGGTTCGATTCGCGACGGTGGATGCCCGGCGCGGCTGGCAAGACCTGGTCGCGACGGTTCGCAACGCCATGGCCGACTGCGGGGATTTCCTCACGCGAACCCCGCTGACGACGACACCGACGAACTACCGGCTGAAAGGCGAACTGGGAACCATCACACGTGCGGGTGTGACCCACGAGCGATGGCAGCACAAGCCGACGCTCAAGGGTGGCGCGCGCGTCTGGTTCTTCGTCGAAGGCCGCACGGTGTGGCTCGAGCACGTCCACACGAGCCACCCCAACGAAACGAAGTAGAGCCTCTCCGCCCCCGGTCACGAGCCCAGAACGGCGCGGGCGGAAGGACAACCCTGAGTGTCCAAGAAACCCGGACAAGTTTCCTGACGCGTCCGGGTGTTGTGGACACTCAACGGCGTGCCCGCTCATGCGTGACCGCGCGTGACCGTCCGTGACAGCGCGCCGACCGTGCCGCCGACGCCGCGGCTAGCGTGACCGACATGGCCCGTGCACTCCGCTCCCTCGGCTTCCTCACCATCGGTCTCTTCGACCGCGAGAACCCGCGGGCGGGGCACGAGACCACCCTGTCGATCATCGAGCGCGGCGAGAGCCTCGGCTTCGACAGCGCGTGGCTGCGCGACCGGCACCTGCAGTACGGCATCTCTTCCCCGGTCGCGGTGCTCGCCGCGGCCTCGCAGCGCACGAGCCGGATCCGGCTGGGCACCGCGGTGATCCCCCTGGGGTGGGAGAACCCGCTCCGCTTGGCCGAAGACCTCGCGACCGTCGATGTGCTGGCGGGCGGGCGCCTCGAACCGGGGTTCTCCGTCGGCCCTCCGCCGCGCCTCGACGACGTCGCGGCGGCTCTGTACCCCGACACCGTCGAGCACGAGGAGTTCGGATACGAGCGCCTCGCGCGACTGCGCCGCTTCCTCGCGGGGGAGCCCGTCAGTGCCCGCGCCGGCACCGAGGGCATCGAGGAGTATTCCGAGCGGATCGAACCGCACTCCCCCGGCCTGAGCGACCGGCTCTGGTACGGCGCCGGAAGCCCCACCTCGACGACGTGGGCAGCCGAGAACGACTTCCACCTCCTGACCAGCAGTGTGATCCAGTCGACGACATCGACCGACTTCGACGCCGAGCAGTACGCGCAGATCCGCCTCTACCGCGACACGCACCCCGCCGGCGAGACCGCCCGGGTCTCGCAGGGTCTGGTGGTCGTGCCGACCGACTCGGCCACGCCCGATCAGCGTCGACGCTACGAGGCCTATGCCGAAGCGCGACGCGGGCGCGTCGGCATCCCTCAGGGTCCGCGCCGGATGCTGTTCGCCGAGGATCTCGTCGGCACGTCGGAGCAGATCGCCGAGCGGTTGCTCTCGTCGCGGGCGTTCCCCGAGGTTGACGAGGCCGCCTTCGCCCTGCCGTTCTCGTTCGCCCCCGACGACTACGCGCAGATCCTTGAGGACATCGCGGGCCGACTGGGCCCCCTCCTCGGCTGGGCGCCCGACTGACGCGAGCGCGGGCGAAGTTGAGTGTCCAAGACACGCCGTAACGGCCTCCCGC
>NZ_JARHXC010000146.1:0-4010 GCF_029222405.1 Microbacterium sp. Kw_RZR3
CGGCGTCGACGCGCCTACCGCGCCCCGCGTCCCGCGCCGAGCTCGCGGTCGCGGAAGAGCCACGGCATCCGGGGTTCCACCAGCGGGCGCGTGAGGCGCCGGATCGGGCGGCTCGACAGGGCTACCGCGATGACCACGCTCGCGACGGCGACCACCGCGATCCACAGCCACGACGGCTCGAGTCCCCGCAGCACGCCCGACTGGCGGAACGGATAGAGCACGAACGTGTGCAGCAGGTAGACGTACATCGTGTAGCGCCCGAGGTGCGTCCAGCGGGTCTCGCCGCGGGGGACGAGCAGCAGGAACGCCGTCATCAGGATGAGCGCCAGGGCGATGATCGCCAGCCGGATGCCGCCGGCCCACCACTGCGGGGCGTCGAGGTCGACATACGGATCGACGAAGAAGAACCACGTGCCCAGGCGCACGTCGCGCCACGTGTCGACGAACACGAGGGCGAGCGCGCCGGCGCCGGCGAGCACCGCACACGCGGCGATGCGCAGCCACACCGGTCGGGCGGCGAGCAGCCCCGTGCGCGCGACCACGTCGTGCTCGCGCAACCACCACCCGAGGGCGAAGAACGGCAGGAGGCCGAGGAAGCGCGACACGGAGAACGTCGAGTCGATGCTCGACAGGTACCCGGCGGCGACCGAGATCGCCAGGGCCCACACCACGGGTGCGCGAAGCAGCGCGAGGTACGGCAGCACGAGTCGGAACAACGCGAGGGCGAGCAGGAACCACAGGGTCCACGACGGTTGCGCCGGATCGAGGTTCGTTCTCCCCGTCACGAGGAACTGCGTGATCGTCCACAGCGTCTCGAAGATCAGGTACGGCGCGATGAGGTCGGTGAACAGGCGCGCCATGCGGCGCCGCGTCGGTTCGGCGGACGACGAGAAATAGCCCGCGATCAGCGCGAAGAGCGGCATATGGAACGCGTACACGAGCAGGTACAGCGCCTCGGCGGCATCCGAGTCGTAGGTCAGGCGTTGGATCGCGTGGCCGAAGACGACCAGCACGATCGCGGCGAAGCGGGCGTTGTCCCAGAACGGGGTGCGGGTTGTCGCGCGAGACGTCGCGTGGGGCGGGGTCATGGCATCCGTCATCCCCGGCGACGATAATCGCGGCGTGAGGGTGGGTCCACGGGGGTGGATTCGGGATGCCGATGAGGTACGGCGGAATAAACCTCGGCGTGGTGCGTTCCACCATGTATATTCAGATGCATACAAATAGGAGGCGCATCATGAGTGAGAACACCTGGTCCGGAATGCAGTTCGGCGTCATGACGGTGAGCGACATCACCCAAGACCCCACCACGGGCAAGACGCCGAGCGAGGCCCAGCGCATCAAGGACACCCTCACGATCGCCAAGCACACCGAAGAGGTGGGACTCGACGTCTTCGCCCTCGGGGAGCACCACAACCCGCCGTTCTGGTCGTCATCGCCCACGACGACGCTCGCGTACATCGCCGCTCAGACCGAGCGCCTCATCCTCACGACCTCGACCACGCTCATCACCACGAACGACCCGGTGAAGATCGCCGAGGACTTCGCGATGCTGCAGCACGTGTCGGGCGGCCGCGCCGACCTCATGCTCGGCCGCGGCAACACCGGCCCGGTCTACCCCTGGTTCGGCAAGGACATCCGTCAGGGCCTGCCGCTGACCATCGAGAACTACGACCTGCTGCACAAGCTGTGGCGCGAGGACGTCGTCGACTGGGAGGGCAAGTTCCGTACGCCGCTGCAGGGCTTCACCTCGACCCCGCGTCCGCTCGACGGCGTGCCGCCGTTCGTCTGGCACGGCTCGATCCGCACGCCCGAGATCGCCGAGCAGGCCGCCTACTACGGCAACGGCTTCTTCGCGAACAACATCTTCTGGCCCAAGGAGCACTACCAGCGCCTCATCACGCTGTACCGCGAGCGCTTCGCGCACTACGGTCACGGCACGCCCCAGCAGGCGATCGTCGGCCTCGGCGGGCAGGTGTTCATGCGGTCGAACTCGCAGGATGCCGTGAAGGAGTTCCGCCCCTACTTCGACAACGCCCCGGTGTACGGCCACGGCCCGAGCCTCGAGGACTTCAGCGAGATGACCCCGCTGACCGTCGGCTCGCCGCAGCAGGTCATCGACCGCTACGCCGCGATGCGTGAGACGTTCGGCGACTACCAGCGCCAGCTGTTCCTCATCGACCACGCCGGTCTCCCGACGAAGACGGTGCTCGAACAACTCGACATCCTCGGCTCCGAGGTCGTCCCGGTGCTGCGCAAGGAGCTGCAGGTGAACCGTCCGGCCGAGGTCCCCGACGCGCCCACGCACGCCAACCTGGTCGAGAAGATCTACGCCGGTGCCGCCCCGCGCCAGGCCGTTCCCGGCGCGAACCGCGGCGACAACATGGTCGCGGGCAGCCCGTACCAGGATGCCGCGCCTCGCTCGGGCAGCGCTTTCGGCGCGGCCGCGACGAAGGTGGGTGCCTGACATGTCCGCTCGCCGTATCGCGGTCGTGACCGCGGGCCTGTCGACCCCCTCGTCGACGCGCATGCTCGGTGACCGGCTCGCTCACGCGGCGCTCGCCGAGCTCCGCGCCCGCGGAATCGACGCGACCTCCGACGTGTTCGAGCTGCGCGACTACGCGCACGACCTCACCGACAATCTGCTCACCGGCTTCGCTCCGGCGCCGCTGGAGCAGATGATCAACACGGTCGTGTCGGCCGACGGCATCATCGCCGTCACGCCGATCTTCTCGACGAGCTACTCGGGACTGTTCAAGTCGTTCATCGACGTGCTCGACCCGCAGGCGCTCACCGGCACCCCGGTGCTGATCGGCGCGAACGCCGGTACCGCGCGTCACTCGCTCGCGATCGATTACGCGATACGTCCGCTGTTCACCTACCTGCACGCCAATCCCGTGCCGACCGGCGTGTTCGCGGCCTCCAGCGACTGGGGTGCGAACGCCGACGAGGTCGCCCCGCTCGGTTCGCGCGTCGAGCGCGGAGCCCGCGAGTTCGCGGATGCCATCGCCGCGCGTGAGCCCGTCCGCGACGCCGACCCGTTCGATCCCTCGTCGTACCTCGGCGAGGGCCGGTCGTTCGGCCACCTGCTGGGCGGTCTGTCGGGCGAGTGATCCCGTGATCGAAGCCCCGTCGCCCGTGTGGGCGGCGGGGCGTCATGCCGTGGGCCTATGTGCGTCGAATCGGATCGGTGCACCGGAATCGGACCACTCGGGCGCTGGCATCCGATTCCATTGCGTGGGTCCGAATCCGCTGTGCTCGGGCCGGTGACTCTAGGGTGGGGGCGACGAAAGGGAGCCGAATGGATGCCGCGCAGTGGGACGAGCGTTATCGCGCCTCCGCCGGGGGAGTCTGGGCCGCCGAGCCACCCGCCGCCGTACGGGAGATCCTCGCGGGCCTCGCGCCCTCGACGGCGATCGATGTGGCGACGGGTGACGGACGCACCGCCGTGTGGCTCGCCGAGCGAGGTTGGACCTGCACCGGCGTCGACTTCTCGGGCGAGGGCCTCGCGCTCGCCGCGGCCCGTCCCGGTGGCGACGCCGTGGCGTGGGTGCGCGCAGACGTGCACGAGTGGGAGCCCGCGGCATCCGTGGATCTCGTCGTGTCGTGCTACCTGCACCTGACCGACAGCGCGGCGGCCGTCGCGCGGATGGCGACGTGGGTGAAGCCCGGGGGTGCGCTCGTGGTCATCGGCCACGACGTCGAGAACATCGCGGCGGGCGGTCACGGACCGTCCGATCCCGCGATCCTGTACACGCCCGAGCTGCTGCGCGGCGCGCTCGACGAGAGGTTCCGCATCGAACGGTGCGAGCGCATCACCCGGACGAGTGCGGATGCCGAGCTGCGCGACGGGCACGCGGCCGCCGCGATCGACACGCTGCTGTATGCGGTGCGCGCGCGCTGATCGCTCGCGCGCTTCAGAGTGCCGCGCTCCAGAGTGTGGTGTCTGAGCCAGCGAGGTCCCTGAGCCGGCGCGAGGTTCCCGAGTCGGCGCGAGGTCCCTGAGCTTG
>NZ_JARHXC010000147.1:0-26441 GCF_029222405.1 Microbacterium sp. Kw_RZR3
CGGCGTGTCGCCCGAGAACTCCGCCTGACGGCCCGGCCGGGCCGCGCGTACCGTCACGCGGACATCGGCACCGACACGCCGCACCCCGACCCCGCCCATGGGCGTGTCGCCTGAGAACTCCGCCTGACGGCCCGGCCGAGCACGCGTACCGTCACGCGGACTTCGGCACCGACACGCCGCACCCCGACCCCGCCCACGGGCGTGTCGCCTGACAACTCCGCCCGACGGCACGGGCGGGCCGCGCGTACCATCACGGCGGAGGGGTCCCGCGCACCGCGCGAGGCCCCTCCGTCGGCATCCGGATCAGGCGTGCAGGTCGACGCCCTTCGTCTCTTTGATCATCGACACCGCGGCGAGCGACACCAGCGCGGCGACGGCGATGTACACGCCGATCGTCCAAGAGACGCCCGTCGAGCGCAGCAGCGCCTCGGCGATCATCGGGGCGAAGGCACCGCCCATGATCGCGCCGAGCGCATAGCCGATCGAGACGCCCGAGTAGCGGACGTTGGCCGGGAACATCTCGGCGTACAGTGCCGCCTGAGGTCCGTACGACAGGCCGAGGCCGAGCGTCATGACGAACAGGGCCACGAAGTACCAGACGATGTTCCCGGTGTCGATGAGGAACCACATCGGCACGGCCCAGACGGCCAGCAGCAGGTAGCCGAGCTGGAAGGTGCGCACGCGTCCGAGGCGGTCCGACAGCCAGCCGCCCCAGAGGGTGAAACCGAGCCACCCGAAGGATGCCAGCGTCGTGGCCAGCAGCACGGTCGGCCGCTCGAGACCCAGCACAGCGACGGAGTACGTGGAGAAGAAGGCGATGAGGAGGTATCCCGCGGCGTTGTTGCCGATGAAGACCAGCGCGGTGAGCACGACCTGACGCCAGTTCTTGCGGAAGAGCTGGCCGAGCGGGGCCGAGGACTCCTTGCGGCGACGGACGAGGTCCTCGAAGACCGGGCTCTCCTCGACGGCGCGACGGATGACGTAGCCGACGACGATCAGCACGATCGAGAGCAGGAACGGCACGCGCCACCCCCACGCGAGGAAGGCCTCGGCCGACATCGACGACGTGAGGATCCAGAGCGTCGCGGTGGCGAGGATCATGCCCACCGGCACGCCGATCTGCGGGAACGCGCCGAAGTATCCGCGACGGCTCACCGGAGCGTGCTCGACCGACAGCAGGGCCGCACCACCCCACTCGCCACCAGCCGAGAAACCCTGCAGCACGCGCAGAAGGATGAGAAGGACGGGGGCGGCCACACCGATCGCGGCGTAGGTCGGCAGCAGGCCGATCAACGCCGTCGACACGCCCATCATGATGAGCGTGAGGACGAGCATCTTCTTGCGGCCGAGGCGGTCACCCAGGTAACCGGCCACGATCGCGCCGAGCGGGCGGAAGAGGAACGAGATGCCGATCGTCGCGAACGACAGCACCTGTGCGATAGCCGGGTCGGACTCCGCGAGCGGGGCGAGGAACAGCGGCGCGAGCACGAGCCCGGCCGCTTGGGCGTAGATGAAGAAGTCGTACCACTCGATCGAGGTGCCGACGAGGGTCCCGGCGAGCACGCGCCGCTCTTCTCGTTTCAACCCGGTCGAAGAGGGGGATGCCGAGGTCTGGGTGGCCATGAGAACTCCGTTGTTCTGTGGGGCGAGGGAAAACACCCGGTGAGAACTATTACTAACCGCGCGTTCAGTAATAGTGTCAGAGGAGCGGGCTCACGACAAGCGCACCGCGGAGGGAGCACCCATGACGACCTGGACGATCGTGCCCGGGGCCCTCGACGAGTGCCTCGGCATCACCGTGACGGAGCAGTCCGCCGAGCGCGTCGCGGCATCCCTCCCCGTCCGTGGGAACACGCAATCGCTGGGGCGACTGCACGGCGGGGCCACGGCCGCCCTCGCCGAGGCGGTGGGCTCGTGGGCGGCGATGATTCACGCGAGCGCCTTCGACAAGGTATGCGTCGGCGTCGACCTCAACATCACGCACCATCGCGGCGTGCGCGACGGCCACATCCACGCGGTCGCCACACCGGCGCATCGCGGGCGCCGCATGGCGACCTACGACGTGCGCGTCACCGACGACGACGGTCGACTCGTCGCGACGGCCCGCATCACGAACCTCCTCGTCGATCCGGAGTGAGCGCGCGTGCGCGGCGAGATCCCGAGGCGATGAGAACCACGGGGCACGAGGCAGCGCGACGCCCCGCGCCGGCGGCGACGACTCACCCGACCTCGACGCCGGGCGAGGGGCAGGAGCAGACGCCGAACGGAACCCTCTGCCGCCCTCTGGCATCCTGGATGCCGTGACGAGGATCCGAGGGAGTGCACCACCCCCAAGCGATGCACTCCCTCGCCCGTCGAATTGCTTCCCGAACATCTCTCGACGGGCGTATGGGTATCGTCTCGAAGCCGGAGACGACACCCACCCCCGACAAGGTGGTGTCGTCCGGGGCGTGATCCTTACACCGGCGCGAGAATTTTCTTCCGTCCGTCGACGCGTAAGGATCGGCGGCCGCATGACACAGCCTCTGCGGACGCACGAAAGCGCATGCCGGTGATCGACGAGACGGACTTCGTGGCGCTCTTCCGCGAGCACCACAACGCCGTTCGACGATTCATCGAGCGGCGTGTGTCGGATCGCGAGGCCGCCGCCGACCTCACGATGGATTGCTTCGAGATCGCGTGGCGCAAGCGCGACCCCCGCGATCCGTTCGGATTGCCGTGGTTGTACCGCACCGCGCGCAACCTGATCGCGAACGAGTATCGGCGACGCGACCGGGAGGAGGCGTTGTGGACGCACATCGAGGACCACGTGCGCGCTCTGGCGAACGAGGCCGAGCCCGCGATGGCGCAACGCCTCGTCGATGCCATCCGCGGTCTGCCCGAGCGCGAGCGCGAGATCCTCTGGCTCACCTACTGGGAGCAGTTGTCGGCCGCCGAGGTGGCCCTGGTCATGGGGATGAACACCGGGGCGGTGTGGACGCGACTGAATCGCTCGAGAGCACGTTTGCGGCCGTTGCTCGACGGTGCCGCCGTCCACGCGGAAGGGGTGACCGATGACCGACGATGACCTCGCGCGCGCGCTGCGCCGGCTCGACCCCGCCGAGACCCCGCTCGACGCTGCCCTTCCCCTCGACGCCGAACGTCGCCTGCGACAGATCCTCGACCGCCCGCCCGTCCGGCGTCGCCGCCCGATGCTGGTGTGGACGTCGGCCGCCGCGGCCGTCGCGCTGATCCTGACCATCATCACGGGAGTGCTGTGGATGCCGGGGCCCCCGGCATCCGCTGTCACTCCCGAGCCGCTCGTCTACACGGCTCTCCCCAGCGGGACCGGGGCCGCCGAGGTGGTCGCGGAGGCGCAGGCGCGGTTGGCTGCGGACGACGGCGCGGTGCCCCCGGAGCGCCGCTCCCTGTCGCTCGGTTGGTACTTCAGCGCCTCGCCCGACGGAGCAGAGGCGACGGTGTTCCGGCGCGAATGGGTGGACTTCCGGTGGAACGAGGATCTTTCCGGGTCGGTGGTGACCACGGCGGCCGAGGCCACCGATGCCGGCGGCGACACCGTGCCGAACGTCGATCCCGCCCCGGGCACCGTGGTGGGAGAGCTGACGTACGTGCGCAATCAGTTCCGACCGCTGTCCCCCACGCCGCCGGCGGCGTCCGCCGAGGCCATGCGCGCGCTCCTGGTCGCCACGACGGGTGCCACCGAGACCCTGACCGCCGGCGATGCGATGGTGGGGGTGCGCAGCCTCCTCGGCGAGTGGACGCTGAACGATGTCCAGCAGGGCGCACTCCTGGGCGTCATCGCCGCTTCGCCCGACGCGCGGGTACTCGGAACCACGCGCGACCGTCTCGGTCGCGAGGTCGTGGGTCTGGCCGGCATCCCCTCCACGACCGCGAACGCCGACGTGACTCTGCTGCTATCGGTCGATACCGGCCGGATCGTGGGATTCGAGTCGGCGCTGATCGACGCCAACACCGATCTCGACCTTCCCGCCGGGTCGCTGATCGAGTACGTCCTCTGGGATGTGCAAGGCCGAGAGGATGCGCCGCGATGAGCCGAACGGCGCTACCGCCCCCGTGAGCGACGCACTTCGACCCCGCTGAGCACCGCGGCGGCCGCGGAGAAGACGACCGACACGGCGAGCGCCACGGTGAGCGCACCGGCGAACGCGCTCGGATCGGGGGCGGGAGAACCCGGTCCGGCCGCGCGCGAGGTTCCCGCCAGCGCCAGCACGAAACTCGTGCCGAGCACCGTCTGACCGATCGAGGCGCCTACCCGCTGCGCGGTCTGCACGACGCCACCGGCGACGCCGCCGCGTGCGGGATCGACCTCGGCGAGGGTCAGCGTCTGGTTCGGTGTCACGATCGACCCGCCGGCGATACCCAGGACGAAGAGCGGAACGCACAGGCGCAGGATCACGCCCGTCGGGTCGGTGGCCCCGGGCGCGGCCTGGACGACGACGGCGAGCACGATCGTGACGAGGGTGAAGACGGAGACCGCTCCGAGCAGCAGGGGCCTGCCGACCCGCGAAACGAAGCGTCCGGCGATGGGGGCTCCGAAGACCGTGCCGACGGCGTAGGCCGTGACCCCCAGCGCCGACTGCAACGCCGTGAAGCCGAGGCCGTTCTGGTAGTAGAGCGCGAGCACGAGCGGAATGCCGGTGTTGCTGCAGAAGAACACGACCGCGAAGATCACGCCGATCACGAACGATCGCGTGCGGAACAGGCGCAGATCGACCAAGGGCGCGGCATCCGCTCGCGTCAGACGGGACTCGTGCCGGACGAAGGCGACGAGGAGTCCCGCCGCCGGGAGCAGGAGGAGAAGTGTCACGGGACCGCCGGCCTGGCCGGTCTCGACGATCGGGAACAGCAGGCACAGCAGCCCGGCGCCGAGCAGAACGACGCCGAGCAGATCGAGCCGTCTCCCCGCTCCCTGCGCCGCGGGCACGTCGGCGGCGACCCAGCGCCGCGCGAGCAGGACGGCGGCGATACCGACGGGCACGTTGATGAAGAACACCAGGCGCCAGCCGTTGTCTTCGCCACCCACGGCGATCAGCAGGCCCGCCACGACGGGTCCGAGGGCGGTGCCCGCACCGACCGTGAGCCCCAGCCGCCCGAAGGCTCTGCCCCGCTCGAGCGGAGGGAAGGCGTTCTGGATGAACCCCGATACCTGCGGCCCGATCATGCCACCGAAGATCCCCTGGACGACGCGCGCCGCGATGAGCACCTCGGGGGTCGGCGCGAGTCCCACGAGGGCGCTCGCGACGACGAACCCGAGCATCGACACGATGAACATGCGCCGGCGCCCGCGGCCGTCGCCGAGTCGACCGCCGATCACGGGAACGAGCCCGAAGGCCAGGACGTAGCCCGTGATCACCCACTGCAGCTCGCTCGCTCCGGCGCCCGTCGAGCGCCCGATCGAGGGGAGGGCGACGTTCGTGACGCTGAGGTCGAGGAGCGAG
Source organism: Microbacterium sp. Kw_RZR3 (assembly GCF_029222405.1). NCBI lineage: Bacteria > Bacillati > Actinomycetota > Actinomycetes > Micrococcales > Microbacteriaceae > Microbacterium > Microbacterium sp. Kw_RZR3. The sequence goes on from NZ_JARHXC010000147.1 coordinate 5,460, forward strand.
GCGAACTGCCCCATCAGTAGGACGGCCAGCGCGCGCCACCGGCGCGGATCCACCGATTCCGTCATCGGTCGGGAAGGCCGTGGGCCGAACCCGTCGACCCCTCGGTCGGAAACGGTGTCATTCGCGCCTCCCTCAGACGTGGGTCCAGGCTTCGTCTACCCCGGCGCATCGGAGCGTCCGCGATGTCAGACCTTGCGGGATGAACGCGGCGGGCTGTAGCGCCAGACCTGGGCGAGGAAATTGACGAGAGTGATCACCACGAGCATGCCGATGACGGTGAAGGTGATCGACGATGACGAGTGGCCCTGGAGGATACCGATGACAAGGTACACGACGCTCGCGATCACCGCGGTCAGCAGACTGTTCAAGAACATGCGGAGTTTCGTGGGGACGGGCGCAGTGGGGGTCATCGGTTCTCCTCGAAGCGAGTCAGACAGCACGTACTGCCGACACTAGGGGACACGGCACCCCCGCGGTCACTCATCACGCCCGGCGGCTACCTACCGCCAGGGGCGAGCCGCCCGACGGCGCCAGTACTCGTTGGAATCGTCCGCCCACCGGCCGAGCGTCTCGACGTCGACCTCACGCGGCGTGGCCGCGGCTCCTCGGCGGAGTTGCGGGATCGTCACCGCTCCGCTCAGCACGACGTCGGCCCACGGCTGCGCTCGAGCGACGCCGAGGGCCAGCGACGCTCCATCGAGGCCCGCTCCGTCGAGGCCCGCTCCGACGTCGCCGTCGGGCTCGGAACGAGCGAGCTCTCCTCCGGCGAGAGCTTCCTTCACCACCACCGTCCAGCCCACCGCGTGGGCGCGGGCCAGAGCCGGTCCCGCCGCCTGCTCGCGCAGATTCCACGTGGCCTGCACGACGGAGAACGGACTGTCGGTGAGCGACCGCGCCGCGTCGACGACATCGCCCTGATGGGGCCCGCTGGTCGAGATCCCCACGCGCACTCCCCCGGCGGCGATCTCGCGGAGCCGTTCGAGCACGCCCGCGTCCCCGAGCGCGGGACTCTCCGGGGTCACCGAGTGGATGAGGTACGAATCGGGTGCCGACCCGAGAGCGGCGAGAGTCTCCGGCCACTGCCTCTCGAGCATCGCGGCGGAATGCTCTTTGCGCTCGTGGACCGTGGCATCCATTCGCCATTCGCCGACGTACTCGTAGCCCCACTTCGACCCGATCGTCAGCTCGGCACGACGCTCCGGATGCGCCGCGAGCCACGACCCGAGGAAGCGTTCGGCGTACCCGTAGGACCGGGCGGCGTCGACATAGCGGATGCCGAGCGCCCACGCCTCGTCGAGCAGAGCGTGCGCGCGCTCGCGCATCGCGTCGATCGAGCGCGTTTCGGGGTCACCCAGATCGACGTCGCGGTCGGTGGTGATGTAGGCGGGACGACCGACCGCCGCGAGACCGAGTCCGAGGCGAGCGGACGGCGAAGCGGCGTCGGTCATGACTCGACGGTAGCCGCAGGAACGGTCGCCCCCGTGCCGACGCCGGTGATCAGGGCGAGGCGGGAGGTCATGCTCCCCATCCTGCCCAGTACGGGGGAGGATCCACCCGGACCCGTCGCGCGGTGCGCCCGCGCCCCATCACGCTCGGGCCGTGCGGTCCCCCGGGTTCTCGGACGCGTCACCTTGGGCGGCGACCGCGAGCGCGAGTGCGGAGAGGTACATCTCGAGCTGCGTGGCGAAGACCTCGCGGTAGTTCATCATCGCGAGCTCCGCCTTCGCCGCTTCCGCGTGCGGGTACTGCGAAGGATCGGTGGGCGCATAGACCTGGATCCAGCCTTCGGCGACCTCGCGCGAATCGGCTCTCACCAGTCGCGCCCCGTAGGCCGAAGCCGCACCGAGCACCATCTGCGTGTACACCTGGTACTGCATCACGGCCGGGCGACCACGCAGGCCCGCAACCGCCATCGCTCGCAGGATCCACTCCACGGCGCGCAGCTCGTTGATGCTGTTGGCGACCATGAGCAGCGTCGCGGCCGCGGCGGCGGGGTGAGCCTCCGCCGTCCGCCAGGCACGCCACGCCAAGTCCGTCAGGTCGGCTCGCCAGTCATCCGTCGGCTCGTAGCCCTCGAGAGAGATGCCGTCGAGGCGATCCGCGAGGGCGGTCAGCAGGTCTTCGCGACTGGCGAAGTGCCGATACACCGCAGTGGGCGACGACTTCAGCTCCGCCCCCAGACGGGAGAACGTGAGAGCGGACTCCCCCTCGCCGTCCATGAGACGCAGGGCGGCGTCGACGATCTCGGCGCGACTGAGCGAACCGCGCTTGCGACGGGTCCTCTTCTCTTCGGCCATGCTGCCTCCGATCTCCCCGCGGGCGTCCACGGGTCTGGTCGGTACTCGACCTCGTGAACGAAGAAGACTATCCCACTCACAACGTTTCGACCTCGCGTGCGGCTCAGCCTGGAGAGCAGTCATCCGTGCCTCGCGTCACCCGTGTTTCCCTCGTGGACGGCCATTGTTACGAGTTAGTGAATGCTGTTGACTATGTCATCCACTATGGACATACTCGGCGTCACCGCGCAACGAAGCGCACCGATTTGACAGCCCGGAGGAACCGATGGCTCCCGCTCCATCCCTGCGTTACTGCGTCACCATCACCGCTCACGTCGCTCCCGGGATCCCGCTCGAGAAGCAGGGCGACGACGTCCTCGAGTTCATCCCCATCACCGGGGGACCCGTGACCGGCGAGGTCACCGGCGAGATCGTGCCCGGGGGCGGCGACTGGTGTCTCGTGCGCGCCGACGGCACCTTCGCCGTCGAAGCCCGCTACCTCATCCGCACCACCGAGGGAGACGTCATCGACGTCTACAACGTGGGCGTCGTGCGCGAGCCCGCGGACGGCGCCGTCTACTTCGAGAGCACGCCGCGCTTCCGCACGGTCGCTCCCCACCTGCAGTGGCTGACGCGATCGATGTTCGTCGGCCGCGCCACCGCGAACCCCCACCACACGACCATCGAGATCTTCGAGATCGCCGACTGACCCCGACCCGACCCGCGCATCACCCGAGAGGCAGACCATGAAAACCCGTCACGGCGTCATCGCCGCAACCCTCGCTCTGACCGTCGCGTTCGCGACAGCCGGCTGCACGACCACCGGTGGCGACGCCACCGCCACGTACACCGACACGATCCGCACGACCATCGACATCCCGGCCACCTTCGACCCGACGCTGGCCACCTCGCTCCCGGACTTCCTGCTCGCGCGCAGCTCCTACGACACCCTCGTACGCCGCGACGCGAGCGGTCTGGTGCCCGGTCTCGCAACGAAATGGACGTCGACCCCGACGCAGGCCGTCTTCACGATCCGAGCGGATGCCACGTGCTCCGACGGCACGAAGATCACGCCGACGATCGTCAAGAACTCCCTCGACTACTTCGCCCGGCCCGCCAGCGGTTCGACGCAGGTCGTCTACACGTTCGGCCCCGGCAACACCCCGACCATCACCGCGGACGACGCCGCCGGCACGGTCACGGTCGACATCGCCAACCCGTGGCCGTACATGGTCGACGCGATGTCGGTCGCGAGCAGCGGCATCATCTGCCCCGCCGGCCTCGCCGACCCCGCCGGTCTCGCCGCGGGCACGGTGAAGGGCAGCGAGTCGGGTCCGTACACGCTGAAGACCTTCCAGCCCGGGGTGAGCTACGACTACACGCTGCGTGGCGACTACTCGGCGTGGCCGGCCTGGACCAGCTCGGTCACCGGCTCTCCCGCGACGAACCTCACCTACACGGTGTCGCCCGATTCCACCGCCACGGCGAACCTCATCCTCGGCGGTCAGCTCGACATCGGCAAGATCCAGGCAACGACCCGCGACCGGTTCCAGGGCCAGACGGGTTACACCGTCACCGTCAACCCGTTCTCGGACAGCTACCTCATCTTCAACGAGCGCGAAGGGAGCCCCTTCACCGACGAGGGACTGCGGAAGGGCGTCATCCAGGCGATCGATCGCTCCATGTTCGGCAACGTCACCTCGCAGGACACGGGCACGGTGCTCACCTCCCTCGGAGCCGACAGCGTCTCGTGCGTCAGCGGCTCGAACATCGACATCCCCTCGCAGGACGTGGCCGCTGCCACCGCGGCGCTGTCGGGCACGAAGATCCGCCTCGTGGCACCGACGATCATCGGCCCGGCCGGTGCCGGCAACGAGTACATCGCCGAAGCGCTGCGTGCCGCAGGCGCCGAGGTCGACCTCACCAACACCGATGTCGGCAGCTGGATCACCACGGTCGCCGCCAAGCCCGGCGACTGGGACATGACGGTCTTCGCCGACCTCAACTTCCTCGGCTCGCTCGCGAGCCCCCTGCTGAACCTCACCGGTCCCACGCTCGAGGGGGGCGGCACGAACTTCGGCGCGGTCGCCAACACCGGCGCCGAGACGAGCTTCGCCGCCGCCAACAGCGCGACCGACGAGACCGCACGCTGCGCCGCCCTCGACGAGACGGTCCAGGCGCTGGTCAGCCGCTCCGACACGCTGCCGCTGCTCAACGACGCGTTCATCTACGCCTCGCGTCCCGGCTTCACCGTGCAGATGCTCGGCGGAGCGCTCGACGACCCCCTCTTCCGTATCTCGAAGTAACGCCGACAGGGATGCCGGGCCTCAGGGCTCGGCATCCCGAAAGGACCCCTCATGATCTCCTCCTCCATCTCCGCCACCGAGCTCGCCCGTCAGATCCGCTCCGGCGAGGTCTCGGCCGTCGAAGCCGCTCAGCACTATCTCGACCGTCTCGACGCGGTGAACCCCGCCGTGAACGCGATCGTGTGGATCGACCGCGACGACGTCCTCCGCCGCGCGCGCGAGTCCGACGACCGCATCCGCCGCGGCGACACGTCTCGCCCGTTCGAGGGGGTGCCCATGCCGATCAAAGACCTGGTCGCCGTCCGTGACCAGCCCCTCACCTTCTCGTCGATGTCGGTCGAGGAGCGCCCCGCCGAGGCGAACGAGGTCACCGTCGATCTCATCGAAGAGGCCGGCTTCGTGCTGTTCGGCCGGTCGAACAGCCCCGAGTTCGGGGCGCTGACCGCGACCGAGAACGCCCGTCACGGCAAGACCCGCAACCCGTGGAACCTCGACTACACCTCGGGCGGCTCGTCAGGAGGCGCGTCGTCCGCCGTCGCGGCCGACATCGCGCCGATCGCCAACGCCTCGGACGGCGGCGGGTCGATCCGCGTGCCGTCCGCGGCCACCGGCCTCGTCGGCCTGAAGCCGAGCCGCGGCCGCATTCCCAACGACGTGCGCGCGTGGGAGCACTCCACCACCGAGGGGGCGATCACGCGCACGATCGAAGACGCCGCGGGGGTGCTCGACGCGCTCGGCCGCCTCGATCCGCTCGGGTGGTACTCGGCGCCCGCGCCCATCCGGCCCTATCTCGAAGAGATCCGCACCACCGGACCCCGCCTTCGCATCGGCCTGCTCCTCGAGGCACCCACCGGCGTCGACGTGCACCCCGAGAATCGCGAGGCGGCTCTGGTGGCCGCGCGAGCGCTCGAGAGCCTCGGCCACCATGTCACGCCCGTTTCGCCGTTCCTCTTCTCGGAGCGCGCCACCCGCGGATTCGCCGACCTCGTCATCAGTGCCTCGACCTGGGCCTCGCCCATCGAGGATGCCGACAAGCTCGACACCTACATCCGGTACCGCTACGACCGGGCGGCATCGTTCCACGCGGGAGAGTACGCCGAGATCGCCGTCCTGCTGCAGATCGAGACCCGCCGGGTGAACGCCCAGTGGGGTCGCGACTTCGATGTGCTGCTCACCCCGACCACTGCCGTCCCCACTCCCCTGGTCGGCTCTGTCTATGACGAGGCGAACAACGACCCCGCGGGCGAGCGGCTCACCGAGTTCTCGACGATCTCGTTCACCGCGTTCTGCAACATCTCGGGCCTCCCGGCACTCTCGCTGCCCGTGCACACGGGAGCGAACGGGATGCCGCTGGGTGCCCAGCTCGTGGGGGCGCCCTACGACGAGGCCACACTGCTCCGCCTCGGCGCCGAGCTCGAGCCGATCTTCGACTGGCAGCACCGCCAGGCTCCTCTCGCCCGCGGTGTCGTCCTGACCGGGACCGCGGCGGGCTGATGTCGGGCGTCGATCTCTCGGTGATCGCCGAGGCCCCCGCTCCACCGGCGCGCCGGCGGCGCGGGGGCAGCGGGTGGGGCGCGTTCGCCCTCCGCCGTCTCGGGGGCCTCGTGCTGTCGCTCGGGTTGTTGGTGCTCCTCACCTTCTTGATCGTCCCGTTGATCCCCGGTGACCCCGCGATCGCGATCCTCGGCCCCAACGCCTCGGCCGATGCCGTCGCGGCTCTCCGCGAGCGCCTTCACCTGAACGACCCTCTGCCGGTGCAGTTCCTCGACTACCTCCACGGTCTCGTCACTCTCGACCTCGGCCAGAGCTTCCGCTACAACACCCCCGTCACCACGACCATCGCGACGAAGCTGCCCTACACGGCCACGACCGCGATCGGCGCGATCCTCGTCGTCATCCTCGTCGCCATCCCGGTCGGGATGACGATCGGCGTGCTCACCCGCAGTGGGCGTCGCCCGTGGCTGTCCGTCGGCTTCGGGACGATCGCGGGCTTCTTCGCCTCGTTCCCCGCCTACGTCGCCGGCACCCTGCTGGTGGTCGTGTTCGCGATCTGGCTGAAGGTGCTCCCCGCGGGCGGGGCGGCGACGTCCAACGCCTACATCCTCCCGATCGCCGCTCTCGCTCTCGGCCCGACCTTCGCCGTCGCACGCGTGGTCGTGCAAGAGACCTACTCCGTCCTGCACCAGGACTACATGCGCACGGCCCGCGGCCGCCGACTGAGCGCGGCACGGCTCTACATCCGACACGCCCTGCCCAACCTCATGGCGAGCACCCTCACCCTGACCGGGCTCATCCTCGCGAGCATGCTCGGCGGCGCGATCGTCATCGAGACGGTGTTCAGCCTCCCGGGCCTCGGCCTCGAGGTCGTGCAGGCGATCATCTTCCGCGACTTCCCCGTCATCCAGGGGATCGTCCTCACGGTGGGCGCGCTCGCCATCCTCATCAACCTGGTGATCGATGTGGTCCTCGGCCTCATCGACCCGCGCACCCTGGGAGGACCCACCCATGTCTGACCGCCGCCGCATCCCGGCATCCCTCATCGCCGGCGCGGTCATGCTCGCCGTGCTCGTCGTCATCGCGGTCGTCGCCCCGATCGTCTGGGGAGCGAGCGCGACGACCGTCACGGCCGACACCCGGATGCCGCCTTCGCCCGCGCACCTGCTCGGCACCGACGACCTCGGACGCGACGTGCTCGCCCGCACGCTCGTCGCCACGCGTCTGACCCTGCTCATGGCCACCGCGGCCACGATCGGATCGGTCGTCCTCGGAGTGCTCATCGGCGGACTGATCTGGGTGGGAAGCCGCCGGGTGCGCGACGTCGTGCTGCGCATCGTCGACTCGACCGTCGCGTTCCCCTCGCTGATCCTCGCGCTCGTGATCGCGGCGATCCTCGGCGCCGGCACCGTTCCGGCGATCATCGCGATCGCCCTCGCCGGCGTCCCGAGCTTCGCGCGCATCACCTCGAACATGACCGGTTCCGTCGCGACGCGCGACTTCGTCGGCACCGCTCGTCTGCTCGGCGTCCCCCGCCTGCGTCTGTTCAGCCGGCACCTGCTGCCGAACATCTCGGGCCCGCTCCTCGTGCTCATCGCGTCGAGCTTCGCCCTGACCCTGCTCGACATCTCGAGCCTGTCGTTCGTCGGCCTCGGCGTGCAGAGCCCCGAGTTCGACTGGGGGCGTCTGCTCAACGAGGGCCTCCCCGCCGTGTACTCGCAGCCGATGCAGGTCGTCGGCCCCTCCGTCATGCTCGTCTTCACCGGCGTCGCGGCGATGCTCACCGGCGACGGCCTCGCGATCTGGCTCGACCCCCGCAGCTCGCGCACCTCACGTGCCTCCGCCGCACGTCGCACGCCCCGCGGAACCTCGGTGCACACCGACGCCCTCGTCGAGGTACGCGCGCTCACCGTGACCGCCCCGAGCGGCAAGACGCTCGTCGGCGGCATCTCGTTCGAGATCGGCGCAGGAGAGATCCTGGGGCTCGTCGGCGAGTCCGGTTCGGGCAAGTCGATGACGGCGATGTCCCTCGCGCGACTTCAGGCCGACGGGGTGCGAGTGGATGCCGAGGTCCTCCGCCTCGGCGACCTCGACCTCCTGTCGAACAAGCATCGTTCGCGCCTCGCGCGCGAGGTCGGCTTGGTCTACCAGGACCCGGGCTCGACCTTCAACCCGGCCCTACGGATGGGCGCGCAGCTGACCGAGGTCGCCCGCGTCCATCTCGGTCTCTCACGCCGCGCTGCCCGTGACCGTCTACGCGACGGCCTCGGCGAGATGCGGATCCGTGAGCCGCGAACCGTGATGGGACAGCACCCCTTCCAACTGTCGGGCGGCATGCTGCAGCGCGCGACGATCGCCAGCTCGCTGGTGACCGATCCCTCCCTGTTGATCGCCGACGAGCCGACCACCGCGCTCGACGTCACCGTGCAGGCCGACGTCCTGCGTCAGCTCAAGCGCCTGAACCGCGACCACGGCACCGCGGTGCTGTTCATCTCGCACGACATCGGGGTGGTCGAGGCGCTGTGCGACCGCGTGCTGGTCATGCGAAACGGCGAGATCGTCGAGCGGCTGACCGCCGAGCAGCTGCGCCGCCGCGAGGTGGAGCACCCCTACACGCGGACCCTGCTCGCGGCCACCCCCACCCTGCGCACCGCTCCGCGCCCCCTCGAGGAGGCCCACCGTGTCTGACACCCCTCTGTTGAGCATCAGCGACCTCGCGGTCGATCTGGGTCATGGCATCCGGAGCGCCCGCGTGCTGCACGGCGTCGATCTGCGCGTCGATCGCGGGCGCACGATCGGCGTCGTCGGAGAATCCGGCTCGGGCAAGTCGACGCTCGCGAAGACCATCGTGGGCCTGCACCGGGTCGCCGCCGGGTCGGTCGTGTTCGACGGGATCGAGCTCGCGTCCGCTCCCCGCTCGATCGTCGCGGCGGTCCGCCGACGGGTGCAGTACATCCCGCAGGATCCGTTCTCGTCCCTCGACCCGCGCCGCACCATCGGACAGACGCTCGCGGAGGCGATCGATCCCCGCGGGGCGAGCCTGCGTCGCCACCGTGCGCGGATCGTCGAGGCCCTGGCATCCGTCGCCCTGGGTCCGGATGCCGTGGACCGCTACCCCCACGAGTTCTCGGGCGGTCAGCGCCAGCGCATCGCGATCGCCCGGGCGCTCGTCGTCGACCCCGACGTGATCGTCGCCGACGAGATCACCTCGGCGCTCGACGTGTCGACACAGGCCGAGATCCTGCAGCTGCTCGAGCGCCTGCGCGACGAACACGGACTGACGATGCTGTTCATCTCGCACAACCTCGCCGTCGTCGAAGAGCTCTGCGACGAGGTGGTCGTGCTGCTGCACGGACGCATCGTGGAGCAGGGCCCGATCGAGGCCGTGTTCGCCGACCCCCGCGACGACTACACGCGCCGGCTCCTCGAGTCGGTGCCGGGTGGCGCGGCGTTCGACATCGCGGCGCCGGTGGTGACGGCGGCCGTGCGGACGGTCGGGCGCGGGTAGCGCCTCACCCCCTCGTGGCCGGGGTTGAATGGAGGCTCCACGCACGACCGCGAGCTTGTGAGACCACCATGACGTACGGAGACCTCCGCGACGACGCCCAGCCCATCTGCCCGTCGTGCGGTATCACGATGCACCCCCTGATCGATGAGGGCCTCGAGGCGGACGAGTGCCGCGACTGCGGGTTCCGGCTGGCGTGGGCCGACGGCTCCGACTCCTCGGATACGGGCGACGAGGCTTCGTCCGGCTGGTGGTGAGCGCGCGCGGAGGCGACCGGGTCAGTCTCCGCTGCGCAGGTCGGCGACCGTCCGATGCTCGAACGCGATCTCGTCGAAGGCGACGCGGCATCCCTCTCCGGTCGGGCTCTGCACCTCGAAACCGACGGTCAGGGCATCGGCGACGCCCGGCAGCGTGAACGCCCGGACGAAGCTCCACCCCTCGCCGTCGTGAGCGTGGAAAGCCAGGAGGTTCCCCACGCGCGCGATGCGGAGCCGCGCGTCGGGCGCGTGCACGACGAACCCGTTGGCGTCGTCCGACACCCCCTTCGTCACGACCGAGACGACCATCGACGCTCCGGCCAGGGACCGCTCGAAGCACAGCTTCGCCCACGTCGTGTCGTCGACCCACGCGAGCAGGACCCCCGCGTCGAACGTCGCCCCGAAGTCGGGCGTCACCCGCGCGGACAGCGTGAAGTCCCCCGCCGGCGGCGTGCCGAGCAGGGTGTGCGCGTTGAGCAGCGTCTCGGCCGCGACCCCGCTGACCCCGCTCGGGTCGACGAAGAGGTCGGTTCCGGCCGGGGCGGTCCCTTCGATTCCGGATGCCGTCGGCATCCACGCCGATCCTTCGGAGGCGTGGAGGGCGAAAGGGAGGGCGGGAAGGTGCATGGCATCAGCTTCCCAGGAAGCGGCGCGCGTATGCCATTCCGCGCGGCTCGGGCCAGCCAGGCGCAGACCGACGAGAAAAGCGCCGGAGAATCTCCGGCGCTTCTGTCTGACGGTCTTGGTAGGCCCAGTACACCGCAACTCGAATAAATCAGTGCTTCTGCCACCGCCCCTGGTGGAACTGCAGAAATTGGCTGGTCTAGTGCCGAATCCGTCTGTCTCAAACTCGCCCCCAGAGCCGTTGCCTCGACTCTTGCGCCGTCGCCTCGAGCCAGCTCTCATCGCTGAGATCGTCACGAAGTATCAGTCCGGCGCGACGACCCCATCCCTCTGCGCGGAGTACACCCTCTCGAAGGGTGGCCTGCTGAAACTGCTGCGTGATGAGGGCGTCCAACTCCGTTGTCAGCCGCTCAGTACTGAGCAGGTGAGAGAAGCGGCTGATCTCTACGGGAGCGGTATGTCCCTCGCAGCAATCGCCGCACGCTTTGACGTCAGCTACAACGGAGTCCGACAGTCTCTCATTCGAGCGGGCGTCCAGCGTCGGCCCCGCGGCGGGAAGAGAAGGCCGTCCACATTCGACCCGACGTCAGTGAGACGGTGATCGTCGCCGTGATGGCCCCCGCCGCGAGAATGGCCGCGAGGACGACCAGCTGGAACCTTCCTGCCTCCAGCGGGGAGAGCCCGCCGAAAACCGCTCCGACGAAAGCTCCGGGAAGGACGACCAGCCCCGTCGTCTTGGTTTGGTCGATTCCAGGGACGAGCGCGTCGTACACGGCGATTCGTCCGAGATCGCGAGTGGCTCGTCGCGGGGTCGCACCGAGCGCCAGCCACCCCTCGACTTCGGCCCACCGGTCCGCGCGCAATTGCGCGAAGCGCCGACCCGCGAGCGACGACACGGTCATCGCATTACCGATCACCATCGCTCCGACGGCAAGGAGGTAGCGGGGCGTGCACGCAACCGCGCCCGTGAGAAACACGCTCCCACCAGCGACGCCGACACCGATGCCGAGCGCAACCGCTGCCCTCCATGAAGCGGCGAGGGGCTCGCCCGCTCGCCGTGTCGACACGGCGACAGCAACAGCGAACATGACGCACAGCCCGACGCCCACCCAGACGGGATCCCCGATGATACCGCCGAGCACCAAGCTGAGCGCCGCCAGCTGCATGCCCGCGCGCGCGATAGCGACCGTGGGGCTCCACCACCCCCGGATGCCGCCGGCCGCAAGGACGAGAACAGCCACAGCGGTGAGGAGCAGTGTGGCCAGACCCGTTCGTACGAGCATGTCGACGGTAGGCACCCCTGCAGATTACTGACCGATCATCCACGACGGTGAGTCCACAGCGGCGAGGCTCGCGGTCATACCCCGGCCGCGGTTACGACGAAATCGGTTCCGAAACCAGCGAACAGGCCAACGAGGAGACCGATGTATGTCAGGTAGCCGCCTCGCAAGTTGAGGGCGACACCGACGAGCTGGACCAGGACGTAGATGATCGATCCGGCCGCGAGAGCGAGGAAGGTGAGGGCGAGGGCGTCGTTCACGATGACGCTGCCGAGCACGGTGCCCACAAGCGTGGGAACGCCGCCGATCAGACCGAGCACCCCGAGCTGTCGCCACAAGGGGCGGCCGGATGATCCTGCCAACGGCGCCGTGATCCCGAATCCCTCTGTCGCATTATGAAGGCCGAACCCGACCACCAGGACGGCCGCGAGCTGGAGCTCGCCTCTCGCGGCGGACTGCCCGATGGCAAGACCCTCTGCGAAGTTGTGAAGGCCGATACCCACCGCGATCAGAAAGGCCAATCGGCTGGCCGGCTCACCCAGCCGCAGCACGCCCGATCTCGCCGTGGCGACGCGGCGACTGGTCCGTCGGGCTGTCCAGCCGTCATAAGCGACGAGCCCGAGTACACCGATCGTGATGCCGGTGAAGAGAAGGGCCGTGAGAATCAGAAACTCCTTCCACGACCCGCGCTCCTCGATCGCTGCCGCGGTGAGAGCGGATTCCACCGGCTCGACGGCATGCACCAGTACGTCCCACAAAAGAAAGAGCAGCACACCGATGGTGATGGCGTTGAGCAGGGCCCGAAATCCCCCTGCTCTCGTGGAGAGCCGGCCGGCCGGAAGGCCGATGAAGATCGTGCCTCCGGCGATCACGCCCATGAGGACGATTGTGCCTGCGTTCATGTGATCTCCTCGCCGTCCGTCAGTTGGTCATGATGGCCGATTCGGCGGGGATGACGCCGAGCAGCAGGAGCACGATGATCAGGATGCCGAGGGCGACGCGGTAGATCACGAACGGCAGGAAGCTTCCGCGCTTGAGGTACTGCATGAGGAACGCGATGACCAGGTAGCCGACCACGAACGCGATCACGGTCGCGATGGCGGTCTCGCCGAGGTTGTAGGGACCGGTGCCCTCGTCGAAGCTCTTGTAGAGCTCGTACAGTCCGCTCGCGAACACCGCCGGCACGGCGAGCAGGAACGAGTACTCGGCGGCAGCGGTGCGGTTGTAACCGAGCGCACGGCCCAGGGTGGTGGTCGCGCCGGAGCGGGAGACGCCGGGGACGAGGGCGAGGGCCTGGGCGAAACCGTAGGCGATGCCGTGCGCGTAGGTGAGGTCGTCGAGGTCGCGGCGGCGCTTGCCGTAGTGGTCGGCGAGGCCGAGCAGGATGCCGAAGACGATGAGCACGATCGCGGTGATCCACAGGCTCCGGAAGGTGTCGCGGATCAGCGTCTGCAGAGCGACCCCGAGCACGGCGATCGGCAGCGTACCGATGATGATGTACCAGCCCATGCGCGCATCCGGATCGTTGCGCGGCACACGGCCGGTCAGCGAGAGGAACCAGCGCGAGATGACGCGGCCGATCTTCTTGCGAAAGTACAGCAACACCGCGAGCTCGGTGCCGATCTGGGTGATGGCGGTGAACGTCGCGCCGGGATCGGTCTGCGACGGGAGGAACTCGCCCACGATGCGCAGGTGGGCGCTGGAGGAGATCGGGAGGAACTCGGTCAGGCCCTGAACGAGCCCCAGGATGATGACCTCGAGAATATGCATGCGGTCCTTCGGGATGGGAGGTTTTCTTCATCGCCCGTGGGCGTCAATCAGACTCGGGAGCGGTCTCGCCGTCGGGACCTTCCTTGCGCGCGCGACGCGATGCCAGCCCCTTCCTCACCAGTGCGAAGACGACGGGCAGGACGGAGATCAGCACGATGACGATCATCAATACGTCGATGTTGTCGACGATGAACGGGATGCCACCGAGCACGAGCCCGATGACCGTCATGCCCACGACCCACAGGGTCGCGCCCGCGGTGTTCCACACGAGAAAACGCCGGTAGGGCATGTGCGCGGTCCCCGCAGCGACGGGTACGTACGTGCGGACGATTGGTACGAATCGTCCGAGCACCAGCGACCCGCCGCCGTATCTTTCGAAGAACCGTTCCGCGTCTCGCAGTCGTTCGGGGCGCAGAACACGCGCGCCTTCTCGGAACATACGTCTGCCGAATCGTCGGCCGAGCCAGTAGCCCGTCTGGTCGCCGAGGATCGCGGCGGGGATGCCAACGAGGAGAACCTGCCACGGCTGGATCCCGAGGGGGCCGGCGAGGACAGCCGCCGTCACGAGAAGCGAATCACCCGGGAGAAACGGGAACAGGACCCCGGACTCGATGAAGATGAGGACGGCGATCCCCGCGAGCACCCACGGCCCGAACGCGTGGAGGATGGATGCCGCGTCGGGAAGCAGACCCGCGGATGCGGCGACAAGGTGGGTACTGGTCATGACGAGAGGGTGTTCATCAGGGTCTGAAGGGCGTCCGTCTCCGCGGTGGGGTCTGGCGCGGAGGCTCGTACGGCCTTCAGCACCGCGTCGATGCGTCCGTCGATCACTGCCCATGCCGCGGCATCCCGTGGCTCGAGTGTGGGCTGGTCCTGATCCCAGGCCGTTTCGAGGTCGGTGATACGCGTCTTCGCGCCTGCTTGGTCGTTGCTGCGCACCATCGACAGGGTTTCCTGCACGATGTTCCGGTAGCCGGCGACGGTGCTGGCGGGGAAGCTGGCGGTGGCCGACTGCCCGGGAGCCAGCGTGGCGTGGGTGCTCGGACCCTCTTCGCTCGCCGCTGCCGTGGTGTGGGGCTGCGCATGCGCCCAGCTGAGTACTGCCACGGCGACGACCCCGACGATCGCGAAGTACGCGAGCATCCAACGTTCCCGTCTGGTGGCTTTCGGACGCGGATCGGGGGTTGGCGCCAGTTTCGCCTGATCGGCGCGGGTCACCGTGAGGAAAACGACCGTTCCGAGGATCGCGATGAGAAAGATGACGCTGGTCCATCCGACGCCCAGGCCGAGACCCCCTTCCGAGGGGTCGAACCCGAGCCAGTCGCCGAGGTTGGCCCCGAGCGGACGCGTCAGGACGTAGGCCAGCCAGAAGGACAGCACGGCATTCGCGCCGAGCCTCCACCCGACGAACACAGCAGCGATCAGACCTGCCGGCAATAGCACCGACACTCCGGGGCTCCACCCGGTGAGTTCGAGGATGCCGTCGCCAGCCGCGGTCCCGAGGGCGAAGGTGACGAGGATGGCGAGCCAGTAGTACAGCTCGCGTCGCGTCGTCGTGATGCTGTGGATCGACAGCGTGCGTTGGCTTAGCCACCACACCGCAAACACAACGGCGAGCAGACCAGCGAAAACGGCCGCGCTGACGGCGAGGGGCACGCCCAGATCGTCGGTGAGGATGTCGGTGTAGAGCGTGCCGGTGACGCTGACGACGACGACCGTGAGCCAGTACACGAGCGGGACGTACCGCCGCTGCGCCAGCTGCCAGGTCAGGACCGCCGCCAGCACGACGGTGAAGATCACGGATGTGGCTTCCAGCCCGACGCCGAGAGTCACATTGATCCAGTCGGCGAAGCTCTCCCCCACCGTCGTGCAGAGAACCTTGATGATCCAGAACCAGATGGTGATCTGGGGCACCTTGCTGGACATGATGCGTCTCGACGCGCGGGCCGAGGGCAGGGAGATCGTCATGGGGGCACGGTAGGAGGGCCGCCCTAAGATGCGACTCAGAAAGAAGCGGATTCCGGTGCGGGGACCTCCTACCGGGACACCGGGATGCGAAGAGTCATCGTCGTGCCGGCATCCGAGGTAGTCGAGACGATCGCGGATCCGCCGTATCGCGTGACAGCATCCTGAACGAGCGCCAGCCCGATGCCGAACCCGCTTCGCGATGACCCGCCGCCCCCGACGGCATGGGCCGATCGAGCGAATCTGTCGAAGACTCGATCGGGGCTGATTCCTCGGATGCCGGGGCCTTCATCGGTGACATCGATGCGGACGTGACGCCCCTCGCGTCTCACGGAGACGACGACTTTCCCTGCCGCGGGTGAGTGCTTGACCGCATTGTCGACCAGCGCGACGACGCAGCGCTGGAGGCTAGATGCGGGCATTGAGACCCGAAGATCGTCGCTGGAAAGTCGGCTTACGAGCGTCACTTCTCGTTGACGCGCGAGGAGCCGCATCGCGGCAATGGACGACTCCACCACCGGTGCGACCGGCGCGGGTTCAGACACAGCGTCCTTCGGAATTTCGACGGATTCGAGAAGATCTGCCATCACGCCGATGAGGGCGCGCGAGTCGGCACGGAGGTCCGCGACGACGGACGCATGGGGATCCGACGGCGTCAAGGACCTCTGCAGCACCTGGATCCTGGCATCCAGAACCGCCAGAGGCGTGCGCAATTCATGCGAGGCGTCGGCCACGAATTCACGTTGGCGTCGGAGGGCGTCCACGAGGGGGCGCACCGCCCGGCGGGTGACGAGCCACCCGAGCAGCCCCGCCGAGGCGATGGCCGCCACGCCGATCAGCGTGCCCGCCAACAGGATGTCGACTCCGTCGATGTCGACGACCGTCTCACGAGGTCCGGGATGCAGGAGGTCGCCGAGCGGGATCTGCGTGAGCACCACCGAGAAGGCCGCCACGAGGACCGCCACGACGAGCAGCGACACGGCGACAGTGATGGTGAGAGCGACCCGCCGGGCGGCGGCGCGAACGAGGAGGGCGTCAGCGTCGAGAGGGTACTTTTGGGTGCTCACATCAGTCCCAGACGGTATCCCCGCCCGCGCACGGTCTGCACGATGGCTGGGTCGGTCTTCTTGCGGAGGTAGTGCACGTAGGTGTCGACGGCTCCCGGGGTGTCATCGGGCGAGAAAACGGAGCGGAGGATGTCGTCGCGCGAGAACGTCCGCTGGGGGTTGACCGCGAAAAGGGTGAGCAGAGAGCTCTCCCGCTCCGTGAGGATGATGCGTCCGTCGTACGGCGAGTAGACCGCTCGGGAATCGGGATAGAACTCCCACTCGCCGACGCGGACAAAGGGCCCCTCTCCTCCGCTTACGCGACGGATGGCGCGGAGACGAGCGAACAGTTCGTCGAACTCAAACGGCTTCACGAGGTAGTCGTTGGCCCCGGCGTCGAGGCCGCGCACCTTGTCCTGGACCGTGCCCAGCGCGGTGAGGATGAGCAGTGGAACTCCCGCCCCCGCCCGTCGCAGCGTCTCGACGATCGTGAGCCCGTCCACAGACGGAAGACGCCGATCGACGACCATCACGTCGAACGTCCGAGAAGTTGCCACCTCGAGAGCCTCCCCGCCGTCGGCGACGAGCGTCACGTCGTACACCTCGTCGAGCACCTTCGCCATCAGCGGGCCGAGTTGGTCGTCGTCCTCGACGAGCAACAGCCGAGGGCGATGCGTCAGGGGAGCGACCATGTTCAACCTCCGCTGGAATTCGTTACGTTCGGTCCCAGCTTGGACCCCTGCATCTCAGAAAGCACTGATGTGCGCCACAGTTCTGCCGTCGGGGAATCACTCGATTCATCTTCGTCGTTTCTTACAATCCCCGAGCGAGTCTTCTCTCAACGGCTCATCCGAGCCGAAGAAAGGACGGACCATGAACACCCCGCAACGTCGATGGATCAGCCTGAGTCTCGCCGCTGGCGTGATCGCGCTGGCCGGAATCGGTGGCGTCGCCGCGATGTCCCTGCCCGCGAACGCGAACGCGACCACCGCCGTGTCCACACCCGCACCTCACGTCAGGGGTTCGGATGCGACGGACACCGGTGGCGACGGCGAGACAGCCGACGACCAGGTCGGGGAGACGCCCGATCAGGAAAGCGCCGACGACCCCGGTCACGAAGACGGCACCGCCGACGGCGAGACGGGCGACGACGCGCCGACCGGTTGAGCCGCGGGATGCGGGTGGTCGACGTCATCGGAGGCCGCCCGCATCCGTCTCACGTTCCGGTTCGACCGCAGCGGGTACACGCCAACTCGCCTGCATGACAGAGACGAGCATGATCATCACGACGGCCAGGCCAAGGGACACCCAGCCGGATCCGATTCCCACACCGCCCTCCGCACCGGGCTTTCCGAGCCAGTCTGCAACGGATGCGCCGAGGGGACGGGTCAGAACGTACGCGAACCAGAACGACAGCACCGCATCCCACCGCGCGAAGCGCCATCCTAGGAAGGGGACCGCGATCAGAACAGCGAAGAGCGCGATCGACGCGACGTACCCGAGCCCGAGAGTGACGGCAGTCAGGTCACCGACTGCGGTGCCGAGCGCGAACGTACCGACGACGGCTGCCCAGTATAAGAGCTCGCGGCGCGTCGTAGTCACATCGTGGACCGACAGGGTGCCCTCGGTGCGTCGCCACAGCACGAAGACGCCGGCCAGCAGAACGGCGTAGAGCATCGCCGATGCAGCGTACGGCAGCCCGACGACGACGTGCATCACGTCGGCCGCCATCGTTCCGAACACCCCGACCGCCGCCACGGCCAGCCAATAGACGCCCGGCACGTATCGCCGACGTGTCAGCTGCCACGCCAGAGCGACGACGAAGAAGGTGAACCCGAGGAGGACGGCGACGACGGGATCGAGGGCCCGGATCGAGAAGTCCGAGACCGCCTCGCCGAGCGCGGTGGAAGCGGCTTTCGCCACCCAGAAGACAACCGATGGATCGGGGACCCGTGACGGCCGAACGGCACGACGACTCGAACGCATGCCGCCAGCGTGGCCGGACGTCACTAAGAAAACTCTCAAAACCCGGCCACTGTGCAGACCACTTTGAGGAGAGATGAGCGCGAGAGAGCGACACCGAAGAATTGTTCGAGTAAGGCAGCTAGCCCCTCTGAGAAGTAGAGCCGGTACACCGCTACTCGGATAAATCCGCGCTACTACCGCCACCTCTTGTGGAACTGCAGAAACTGGCTGATCTGGCGCCAAATTCGCCTTTCTCCGCTACCCCAGGAGAGCAGGTGAGTCGATCACTGCGCCGACGTCTCGAACCGGCACAGATCAAGCGAATCGCCGCCGAGTACGAGTCGGGCGCAACGACTCCGAGTCTGTGTGAGACCTACGGCCTGTCAAAGACCGGCATTCTTCGCTTGCTTCGAGACGAGGGAGCAACACTGCGACGTCAACCGCTCACAAGCGACCAGGTCGAGGTCGCACGAACGCTGTACGAACACGGCCATCCGATCGCCACTATCGCGTCTCGCCTCGGCACCAGCTACAACAACGTACGGCAGCGACTCATTGGGGAGGGAGTCCAACTGCGACCGCGCGGCGGTAGCCACAAACGATGTGACTCGCCCCGGCGTTACAAGAGCTTCCCGCCACGGTGTTGCCCAGCCTGAATTTCCTCCTTCTCGTGAGCCATTTATGAGACACTTGTATCATGGGTGAATTCGAGGGAGATGCTCGCCAGGCGAAATCTCGTGCCCGTCTGCATACGGCCGTGCTGGAAGCAGCTGCGTCGACGCCGATCAGAGACGTGAAGATCACCGACGTGGCATCACGCGCGGGAGTGGGAAGAGCGACGTTCTATCGGCACTCCCCCTCACCTGAAGCTCTGTTGGAGGAAGCGCTCCGTTCCGAACTGGACGACCTGCGCGACGCGGGACTTCGCGGGGATATCCGGGATCCGCTCGCGCGGCGACTGCAGTTCGAAGCGACCTTGATGAAGGTGGTCGGGCATGTCGTCCACCGGGAAGCGGTGTACGCCCCGGCGCTTCTGTTCGATAAAGCGCCGGGCGTGACCTCGATGCTGATCAGGCATGTGCACGATTCGGTGATCCTCAGTCAGAAGACTCTCGGGTTAGATACGTGGAACGGTGGAGACGCCCCGCCAGCAGATGTCGACCCTGAATTCTTCGCAGAGGCGGCTGCCAATGGTTTCGCCCACTTGTTCGTTGGGGTGCTGACCAGTTGGCTCCGCTACGTCGAGGACCGGAACCCGCGCACGTTCCTGCGCGTCTTCAACACCGTCGCCCCGCACTGGTGGCTGACGTCTGACGCAGGGATCACTCCCCTGGATGACCTGATCCATCAGGCCTAGTTGGGTCGCCGTCGGCGACCCCGTTCGAAGATGAATGGAGAACATGATGAAGGCAGCCGTGACCCTCAAGACAGGGAAGGGCTTCACCACCACCGAGATCCGAATCGCTGACCCCATCGGTCGTGAGGTGCTTGTCGACGTCAAGGCGTCTGGCCTGTGTCTCACTGATCACTCGCTGATGGCCAACGACTTCGGGTTTCCGCTGCCGGCCGTTTTCGGCCACGAACTCGCTGGTGTCGTCACTGCAGTCGGACCGGATGTCACCGAGTTTCAGGTCGGCGACCACGTGGTCGGCTGTCTTGTGCAGTGGTGCGGCAGATGCCAGCCCTGCATCGAGGGCATCCAGACCGACTGCCTCAACCCGCTAGCGGTCGAGCGCAGCGCAGGAGAAGAGCCTCGCCTGGTTGGATCGGACGGGCCGATCTACCAAGGGATGGGGCTCGGCGGGTTCGCAGAAAAGGCACTCGTCCACGAGAACCAGCTCGCCCGTGTAAACGACGAGATCCCCTTCTCCCGCGCGGCGCTCCTCGGTTGCGGGACCGTCACCGGCGCCGGCGCTGTCATCAACAGCGCCAAGGTAGCTCCTGGCGATACGGTCGCGGTCATCGGCACTGGCGGCGTGGGCCTGAACGCCATCGCCGCTGCTCGTCTCGCTGGCGCGAAGACGATCATCGCTGTCGACATCCAGGACACCAAACTGGACATGGCGACCCGCTTCGGGGCGACGCACGTCGTCAACTCTCGCAACACCGACCCGGTCGAGGAGATCCGTCGTATCAGCGGCGGCGGGGTGGACTACGCCTTTGAGATTATCGGCCTGCCCGCCACTCAGATGCAGGCCATCGCCGCGGCCAAGACGAGCGGAACAGCGGTCCTCGTGGGCATGGGCAAGCCAGGCGCGAAGATCGAGATCGAGACGTCCGCAGCGTTCCTTGCGACGCACAAGACCATCAAGGCAGTGATGATGGGCTCGACCAACCTGAAGCGCGACATCCCGTTCTACGCCGATATGTACGTCGCGGGACGTTACAACCTCGACGATCTCGTCACGAATGAGATCTCGATTGATGAGATCGATGAGGCGTACGACTCACTGGCATCCGGAACAGTTATCCGATCAGTGATCACGAGGTTCTG
>NZ_JARHXC010000148.1:0-32608 GCF_029222405.1 Microbacterium sp. Kw_RZR3
CGGGACCCGCCGGAGCCGTCACGTCAAGAGCAAGAGCAGCGACACGCCACTGCCCACGACGCCGCCCACGACCCCGGCGATCCACGCCGCGGGGCGCGGGCGCCCCCCGGGCCGAAGAACCACCATGAGCAGACTCGCCGTCAGTGCACCGCC
Organism: Microbacterium sp. Kw_RZR3; assembly: GCF_029222405.1. NCBI lineage: Bacteria > Bacillati > Actinomycetota > Actinomycetes > Micrococcales > Microbacteriaceae > Microbacterium > Microbacterium sp. Kw_RZR3. Next base: position 154 of record NZ_JARHXC010000148.1, read on the forward strand.
GCACACCCACAGCCACGTCGCCACGAGAGGCGGAGCCGTGCCGGCCAGGGCGATCGTGCTGTAGCCGGTGAAGGCGATCCCGATCAGACGGAGAACGACCCGGTGCTGCACGAGCGTGATCACCGTCGCCGCGGCGCCGGCGAGATGCAGCGCGAACGGCAGCAGATTCTGCGCCCCCACGGATGCGACGATCACGGGCATCAGCCCGAGCACCGCACCCAAACGCGTGCACGCCAGTGCGACGGCCGTGGATGCGAGCGCGTCTCGTCGCCGGTGCGAACTCACGTCGCCGCTCACGGGTACGGCAGGGGGTCTGAGAGCAGATCGTCGCCGACAGGTTCGGCGCGAAATCCGGCTTCGACCGGCACGGTCTGATAACGCGGATGCCCGAGGGCCGGAGTCTGCGGCGGGTACGGTTGCGCGAGCTCGGGAATATAGCTCTTCCAGATGCGCGTCTGCATGAGGTCGCGGTGGCTGAAGTCGAACATGATCGGGTCGATCCCCCGCTTCTGCAACGACGAATGCAGACGAGCGACGGGATCGGGGTCGGCCCGATCGACGATGTCGTACAGCTCGCTCAGGCGCACCTCCCCGCCGCCGCGGAAGTACCAATCGGTGCGGCGCGCGTTCTCGGGGTAGCCATAGAACGTGATGGCCTGCACGAAGCGGAGGAATTCGTGCGGCTCTGCATCCGGGTGGATGCCGAAGAGCCGCTCGAACGAGGCCCGGAACTGCCAGTTGTCGGTCTGCTGGCAGATGCGCAGAGTGCGCTCCGACTGCGAGTACTCCCCCAGGGCGGAACGCATCGCGGCATCCGGAGTCGGTCCGATCCCCCCGCCTGCGTTGTAGGTCATCTCGGGCAGCCACTCGTCGAACTGCACGGCGGTGATGACCGGGAACTCGGGGAAGTCAAGGTTCTGAAGGAAGAATCTCGGGGCTCCGACCCCCTCGTGGAGGCGATCGACCGCGCGTTGGAGGCGGCGGTCACGTAAAGGCACGTCGAGCACGATCTCGTCGAGCGGCACCCGGGCATGCCAGCGAAGATTGACCGCGTCACGTTCGATAAGTTCGTCGAGAGCGTGGAAGACGGCCTTGTCGGTCGAGACGTGGCAGGCGAGTCCGCCGCTGGGGGCGAGACCGATGAGCGGCTCCTCGGGCTGCCGATAGTACGTGAACAGCACGAGCTGCGCGGGCACCCACACCTCGTCGCCGGCGTACAGGCGCCGGCCGGGGATCCACCCGAGGTGGTCGTCGTCGCCCCACCGGTCGAAGAGGAAGTGCGGGTCGGCGTACTGCGCGTCGGAGAAGAGCGGGATATCGTCCGCTCCCAGACACACGCGCCCCTGTCGCTGCATCTCGCGGCGGCTGCCGTAGGCGAGGCGGTCGGCCCACTGCAGGAACGCGAACGACCCGAGCACGCGTTCGACACCCTCGCCCATCGCGGACACATAGGCGTTCGGCAGATCCAGGCCCTTGCCGCCGCCGTAGACCTGCGAGCTGTAGCCCGAGTTCAATCCCGCCACCCCGAGCACACGGCTCACGATGTGGTCGAAGTCGAAGTACTGCCCGTGCGCGGTGTGCAGATGCGCGCCGGATGCCGCGCGAAAGTACGTCGTAAGCAGTCGGATGAAGCCGTCGGGCGAGTGCAGCGACTCGATCTCCGCGAGCGACCTCTCCTCTTCGCGCGTCAACGTGGTCGCCACCACAGGGCGGCGACGGTTCCAGTGCGTCTCTTCGAGGCGTACGGGTGTCATGAACTACGTCCTTCCCAATCGAACGTGAGCGTCGTCACGATGACGACGACAACGGTGGAGAGCGTCAGGGCGAAGAGCCGCGAGGCGTCGACCTCGCCATAGCCGCTATAGGTGAAGACCAGCAGATCGTTGGCGATGGCGAGAGGGTTCCACTGCACGATGGCCTGCAGCCAATCGGGGAACGACTGCCGGGGCAGGGCCGCTCCACTCGAGAAGAACATGACGAAGAACACGGCGGCGGACACCACCTGCACACTGCGCATCGGCAGACGGAGGCCGCCGAGGAGCACCCCCCACGCGACCGTCACGACGAGCACCCCGAGGGCCGATGCCAGGAACGCCGGCCAATTCGCCGTCGAAGACAACCCGTAGAGCACGAGGGTGACCACGATGAGACCGAGGAGCGAGACGGTCACCGTGACAGCGGCTGTGATGAACTGCGCCCCGAAGAACACGGCGGGATGGAGAGGAGAGAGACGGTACCGTTTCAGCGCCCCGCGCGAGCGGTTCTCAGCGACATGGATGGACAGCCCCATGATGCCGACGTTGGCCGCGGTGACGGCAACCATCGACGCCATGTAGGTGTCGATGAAGCGAATGCCCGGCGCCACCTCGTCGGTTGCTCCGATGGAGCCGACGAACAGCAGCAGGATCAGGGGAAAGGCGATCGAGAAGAACATCGCTGTCGGCTCGCGCAGGAACAGGCGCAGTTCCACTCCGACGAGAGCCCGGAGCGAGCGGACGAGAGACGTCATGCGGGTGTTCCTTCGTCGTGCGCGACACCGCCGAGGAATGCGATGTCGCTGAGATCGGTGCGTCGCAGGGTGGCGCGTGCCCGCTGGGCGGGCGTCAACGCCTCGTATGCCGCGCGCAGATCGTCGACCGGCCCGTAGGTGCGCGTGCTGCGGCCGTCGCGCACCGCCGACGCCGTCTGTGAGGACGACGCCGCGTCGATACCCGTGAGGCACCATTCGTGCGGGAGTGCCGCGAGCAGCTCCGCCGGGGTGCCGTCGGCGATGGTGCGCCCGCGCGACATCACGACGACGCGGTGCGCGATCTCGGCGGCGACGTGCATGTCGTGGGTGGTCACCAGCATCCCGACTCCCGTCGACGCCCGGTCGACGAGCAGGCGGATGATCTCACCCTGGCCCTCGGGGTCGAGCCCGGCGGACGGCTCGTCGAGGATCACGAGGCGCGGGTCGTGGATGAACGCGAGAGCGAGGGCCGTCCGACGCTTCTGCCCGCCGCTCAACGTCTCGAACGGCCGGCGCGAGAACTCCTCGAGTCCCAGCCGCGCGATCAGGTCACCGTCAGCGCCGACGACGCCGTAGATCGCTGCGTACAGAATCACGGCTTCGGCGACGCGGATGCGCCCCGGGAACCCCTCCTCCTGCAACTGCACCCCGAGCATCCTGGCGCGTTCGCGGCGCGACCCTCCGGCGTCGCCGAGCAGCTCGATCCGACCGGCATCGGGCGCGCGCAGCCCCTCGACGCACTCGATCAGCGTGGTCTTGCCCGACCCGTTCGGGCCGACGAGGCACACGATCTCTCCGGCGCGAACCTCGAGCGAAGCGTCGACGACGGCACGCACCGGCCCGTACGCCTTACCCAGACCGCGCACGGACAACAACGGAATGTCGCTCGTCATTCGTTCCCTCTCATCGCGATACCGCCTCGGCGGCGGCCCCCAGTGCCGCCAACGCCTCGTTCTCGTCGAGCGCCGCCAGTCCGGGCGCGCAGCCCGCCCCGGGAGCGCCCGAACCCGCGCGAACGTCATGGCCGCGGGCATACAGCTCGCGCACCGCTTCGCGCGAGCGCTCGAGCCCCGCGGCGACCTCGCGTTCACCGGCCCGATCGAGCAGAGGAATGCCGAGGTGCAAGGCCGCCTCACGCCCGCCCATCCGCAGAGCGCCGGGCGCACGCAGCGACAGCAGACGCTCGTGATAGGGCAGAGCACGAGCCGCCGCGCTCAGCTGCGGCGACCACACGAGCGCGCGCAGACCCGCCTGCCGTTCGGCGACGGTCAGGAGCGGGACGACCGGCAAGCCGAGGGCGGAGACTCGATCGATCGCCCTGACGACGTCATCCTGACTCGCCCGAGCGACGACACGCAGGACGTCGGCCGTGGACTCCGGCGGGACACCGGCATGTTCCCCCGTCACCAGAACCGCAAGGAGGGCGGGCAGCGACTCCCAGGTCGCCTCGACGGACGGGTTCGAGGCGGCAAACCGCACCGCCCCCGGAGATGGTCGCAGCGCCAACGCCAACCCCCGATCGCGGGCGAGGCCGGCGATCCGATCGAGCTGATCGCCGACCGAAGCGCCGAGGCACACCCAGCGCAGACCCAGTCGCGCGAGGCCATCGAAGACGACACCGTCGCACTGAGGCGCCGGCCACCACCCCTGCGGTCCGCGTGGCTCCGTCTCGATCCACTCTCCGCCCCACTCGGTCGCGCCGAGGTGCGGGTCGTCGCCGGTCATGCCGACGCGCTCGTCGTACTCCCTCGCGAACAGCCACCAGGCGAGAGAGACCCCCAGTCGGCGAGTCACCACGACACCGGCCGCGCGCTCGGCGGCGATGGTGCTCTGCACGACATCTCGCAGCGAACTGTGCCGCGGCGAACGGAGGTATCCCTCCCCCGTGGCGTGGAAATCAACCGACATGATGCGCCGTCCGTCGGCGCCGAAGCCGGCGGAAGACCAGCGCCTGGAACATCAGATGCGTCGCGATCGCCGGGACGACGGAGCCGCAGACGACCGTCTGGACGCCGAGGAAGATCCCGCCCACCGTCTTGGACACCACCGACGGGGCGCCGAACGAGATGTGGTGCAAACCGAACAGGACGGCGGACAGTGCGACGGCGGCGAGCACCCCCCACGCGCTGGCGAGGCTGACGAGCAGCATCCCCCGGAAGATCAGTTCCTCCGTCACCGCCGAAGCGACCGCCAACGACCACCACAGGACCGGGCGTCGAACGACGTCGGCGACCCCGTCGACAACGGAACCGACGCGGCCGCCCGGGCGATGCGCCGCCTGCGCGCGCACGGACGCCGACGAGACGGCCAGTTCGACGACATACCACGTCACGGCTGCCGGGATCGCAATCGCCGACGCGAGCACCACCGTCGGCCCCACGTCGATGCGGAGCGCGGCGAGCGGGTCGAGCGCGCCCGTCACCGCCAGAGCAAAGGTGGCGACGAGCAGTACCGCCACGTACACGACAGCGCCGTGCTCCTCGACCACCGTTCGAAGCCACCACGCCCCGCCGCGGGCGACGAGATCGAGCACGGCCATCACGATGCCGAACACGGCGAGAACACCGACGGCCGCGCCGATCGCCTCGAGGGGACCGGTCATCGGGGACGGCGCCCGGGAGCGGTGCCGATGGGAATGAGTAAGTGCGCGAACCGGTCCTTGCCGTCCAACCGCAGCAATCGGTTGAGCGGATCGTCGGCGAACGCGGCGAGGGCGTTGACGCTCACGCCGAGTGCCGTGGCGGCGAGGTAGACGTGAGCCGTGACGATCCCGGCATCCAGCCCCATGTAGCGATACCCGCGAGTGCCGTACTTCCACGCCACGCGGGGGAAGTCTCCGGTCAGGGCGATCACCGCCTGTGCGAAGAGCAGGAAGTCCGACTCGATCGCCGCGTCGCGGAGCGGAAGACGGAAGTCGCCGAGTTCTTCGATCACCAATTCGTGCCCGAGCGGATCGTAGGAGTACCTGCCGGGTTCGAGACCCTCGACGTCGTTCACGATCACCTGGCAGTCGTAAGACTGCAGGCCGCCCGCCGATGCCCCGACGCGCTTGGGGATGTCGCGGCGTTGGTATCCGAGTTCGAAGCCTCTCGAACCGAACGACTGGCTCAGGATGCCGGCGAGATCCGTTAGTGGCAGAGGGTCACTGCCGTACATCGGCGTCGATCGGCGCTCGGCGACGAGCTCGGCGAAAGGCTGCAGCATGTCGGGCAGATCCCCCGGGAGGCTCACGCGGCGTTCGCCGGGCCGACCGACGGCGAGATCCGGAGCGCGCATGGTCGCGAGGCGCGAGACCGGTGGCCCGTCCTTGCTCGCTTCGGCACGCAGCGACCGATGGATAAGGTGGGCGACAAGAACGTCGTCGTCGCTGATCAACGGCACGCCTTCGCGCACGAGGTCCAGAGCGGCCGCCGCCCACGAGGGGTGACACAGCCCATCGGCCGCCGCGCGGTCGAGAAGGACGGTGAGGTCGTCGATCAGCGCGGGCACGGTGTTCGGCCGATCGAGCGCGGTCGCGTGTTCGGCGGTCATCGGGCGCCCTCCCCGTGATCAGCGTCTGTCACGGCGTCTTCTGGCGTGCGACCGGCGTCCGTGCCGGGCGGTCGCGGCGCGGCCTCCGCGGAGACGGCGACAAGAGCAGTCGTGAACCGCTCGATCCCGTCTTGGTCGAAGACCGTGTCGACCTCGATGTCGGCGAAGTCCGTTGCCACGGTCGGGGCGCCACCCGCTCGAGCGAGGGTCTGCATGAGGACGGTGAGCAGCAATCCCGATTGTTGAAGGGCCACGCGGTAGCCACGCGGACCCTGCAGAATCTCGACCCGCCACGGCACCGTCGTCACCGACACGATCGCGGACGCCGCGTCGAAGGCCGCGCGCTTGTCGACCGGAGTGGCGCTCACGAGGCGTCGCTGGAGCTTCGGCCCGACGAGACGCATACGCACGAGGTGAGATGACGACGCGGGCAGCAACCACGTCGCGCCGCGCCACAGCAGGACCACATCGGAGCCGTACAACAGTCCGGATTCCGCGCCGAGACGTGCCACGGCTGCGAGCGCCGTGCCGAGCGGCGAGGGGACGTCGGTGAGGGCGAGTTGCACGCCCGAGACGTTCTCCTCGATGGTCGAGTAGGTGCGACCGGAGGCGAGGAACCACGCCCGCAACTGCTGCGCCTCGTTGTCGCTCGGTGCGGCGTCGAGGTCTGAGAGGCGCCACCGGGCGTTGGCCTGATACATCTCGGAAACAGAGCCGTCGACGTCGTGCAGGCGGTGCTGATAAAGGTCGCGCGGTGTGGGCGCGAGGAGTTGGAGATGGGGCCCGGAGAGCACCGTCTGTTCGACGCCGTGCTCGTAACCGGGTTCGACCGTCTCGAAGACGATGCGATTGTTCTTCTGGTGATCGCTGAGAGTGGCCATGTCGTCAGAGGAAGGTGTGCTGCAGCTCGGGCCGAGTCGTGGCGCACGCGGGGCATCGTGGAATGGTGAGGACGCGGTGACTCATGACCTCCATCCGGCTCGTCTCGACACGAAGGACGCGTTGATCGAGGAAGCCGGTCGAGGACGGATCGCGTCGCGCAAGAGCAAGCCGCACCCACGCGGCCGCGAGCGCGATGACGGCGGCGTCGCCACCCGGGCCGGAAACGCCGCGGCTCAAACTGTCCTTGTAGACCAGGTACTCGTCGCGAAGATGCCGGGCCCCCTCGTCCTGAAGGTCGTGGCACAGATAGCACGCGGTCTCGCCGGGTACGACCATGGGACCGATCACCGCCTCCGGGCCGTCGGTGTGGACGTAGACCGCAGGGATGCCGAACTCGAGCGAGACCGTATTGGCCCTGAGGAAGCGCACCGGGTCGAGCACATCCGAAACGATCGCGAGGACGATATCCCCCGCTTCCACTCCCTCGTCGGCGATCAGTTCGTGCACGTCGTCGAGTTCGTCGAGCGAGCGGACGTCGAGACGCGAATCGCCTCGCGCGAGGTCCGTCAGAGCATCGGCGAGGAGTCCTCGTCCGTGAAGGGCCACGATCGTCGTGCCCGCGGGCCCCCCGCACGGGGTCAGCACCCCGGCCTCGGTGAGCTGTTCCGCGATCTCCTCGATGTCGGCCCCGTCCACTCCCCAGCCCTCGGCGAGTGCGGCCGCTGTGACGGGGGCGGTCGCCGCTTGCACGATGCGCGCGAGCAGACGCCGACGAGCGGGATCACGCACGATCTTCGAGAACGCGGCACGACTGCCCTCCCGGACGAAGACCTCATCGTCACCGTGGGGAAGGACGTACAAGCCCGTCCGCAGGCGGTAGGTCGTTGCGTCGGACACGCCGTGCGCATTCGAGGGAGACGGGGCGGTAGCGGTCAAAGCGGGATTCCTTCCGTTGTCATCTGATGCCCTTCGGGAAACAGGCGGGATCGACCTGGAACCACGGTCGAACCCGCCCGTCGCCCGGTCAGAAGATGCTGAAGTTGATGGAGCAGCAGCACCAGCACCAGCAGCACCAGCCGCCCGGTGCGACCGATGCCTCTTCGGCGAAGAACTTGTCCTCCACTCGATCGAGCACGTTGAGCATCCGAAACTCCTGTCTTTCCTCGTGGTCTCCGTCGTGGGCGACTACCCACGACAGCACTCAAACATGCCCCTTTCGAGGCAACCAGGGCCGATGGCATGCATATTGACGACAGTCATCGCCACTCCGAGATACGGACGCGGCCCCGACAGCACGCGCAGTCAGGAAGATCGTTCGCCGCGACCCGGCGCCACGCGTGGACGAAGCTTTGCGACGACAGGTGGCCCCAGGACCGGGAGAAGTGCGCTGTGATCGCCGCCTCACCGACCTCGGTCAGGGCGAAGATCTTGCGCGCCGCACCCGGACCCCGCGACTCGTAACGCACGCATCTCACGAGTCCGAGCCGGTCGAGCCGACGCATCATCCGGTGGAGGGTCTGCGCGTCGGGCTGCATGGCGCCGCGCGACATCTCGCGCACGCTCTCCTGCACGTCACCGACCCACTGCGGCCGGCTGCTCAGGGCGAGCATTGCGAACACCGCCAAGCTGGCTTTGACATGCCCGTCCGCCCACGTCTTGCACGCGTACTCGACGAGACGGTGCTCCTCAGAGGTCAGCATCCGCAAACCCGTTGCGCGCAACCGAGGCGAACGCGTGGACGAGGAGCCCCACGCTCCACAGGCCGATCATCCACCCGAGCCCACCCCCGCGCGCACCCGCCCAGTCCGCCACGAAGGCATGCAGAGAGGTGGAGCCCGCGACGATCACATAACTCACGACATGGAAGACGAAGAAGGCGTAGGGCGCACGCGTCAGCGGCTTCCGCAGGATGACAGCCGCGACGGCGATCGTCACCGCCGCGAGCGCCAGCACGATCAGCGCCACGAGATCGATGCCCCTCGCCCCGGCGGCCACGAGATGGAACCCCGCCATCACCACGCTGAGGACAAGGCCGTAGATCAGGAAAGCGCGCACGGGTGGACTTGCCGTAGCCATCACTATGCCCCCTCACAGCGTTGGTACGCCGTCATCCGTCGAACAGGGACAGCCAACCAGGAAGGCATGTATGCATGCCATCTGACGGTGTGTTTTACATGCGGCGGGTGAGTGCCGCCGCATGCGCGGGTCACCCCCGCCACGACCGGCGTCGAGCCCCGGGGTAAGGGTCCTGCCGTCGATCGCCGCCCCGACAGGGCGCACAGAGTCAGGATGCCGCGACGAACCGCACCCGATCGGGCGCCACGCTCACCCGCACGGCGTCTCCCGCACCGAGCCCCGCGGCCTCACCCGGCGCCACCTCGGCAGCCCCGCGGTCGGTGACGACGCGCACGCCCGACGGCGTCGGCTCGAGGTGCGACACGATCGCGGGGAATCCTTCTCCCAGCCGCAGGTCGGACGCGCGGAAGACGGCAGCCAGCGCGACCCCGTCGCTCCCGACGAGAGCGCGAGAGGCGGCATCCGTCGACTCCAGGCGCATTCCGGCCCCCTCCCAACCGCCCGCGCGCGCCACACCGACGAGCCGCTCGAGCCCCGCGATCTTCGCGGCGACCTCGGTCGCCGGGGCGGACAGCACCTCGCGCACTGCCCCTTCCTGGGTCACCCTTCCTCGCTCGACGATCACGAGCCGGTCGGCCAGCGCGGCCGCGTCGACCGCATCGTGCGTGACGGCGACGGACGTGACCCCGGCGAGGCACTCGCGAAGCGTCGCGCGGACCTCCGCCGCCGTCACCGCGTCGAGCGCGACGAGGGGCTCGTCGAGCAGCACCACGCGCGGCTCCGCGGCGAGCGCCCGGGCGACGGCCACCCGCTGCTGTTCCCCGCCCGAGAGCTGCGCGGGCCGGCGGTCCCCCGCACGGGGGAGTCCCACCCGGGTCAACCACTCGTCGGCGGAGGAACGGGCGACGGATGCCGGGACCCCGGCCGCTCGCGGGCCGAAAGCGACGTTCTCGCGCGCCGTCAGGTGCGGGAAGAGGCGCGCGTCTTGCCCGAGCAGGACGATCCCGCGGTGCATCGGAGCGGTGCGCACGCGCGGAGCGCGGTCGAGGACACGTCCGTCGAGCACGATCTCTCCCCCGTCGAGCGGAACGAGTCCGGCGAGGGATCCGAGGAGCGTCGACTTTCCGGCTCCGCTGCGGCCCATGACCGCGACGGTGTCGCCGGGGGCGACGTCGAGGGCGATGTCGACGGAGAAGTCGCGACGGCGGACCACGACGTGCGCGTGGAGGGCGGCGGCATCCGGAATCGGGGCGACCGCCTGATCGCCAGGTTTCCGCCCGCTCATCGCCCCACCCCCGGGCGCCACCCGCGCACGAGCAGCAGCACCGCGACCGCCGTCACGAGCAGCAGGAGCGACAGGGCGACGGCGGTTCCCTGCGAGACGCCGGCGCCGTTGAACGCGGTGTAGATCGCGAGCGGCATGGTCTGCGTGACGCCGGGACGGTTGCCGGCGAACAGCGCGGTCGCCCCGAACTCGCCGATCGCCCGAGCGAAGCACAGCACGACGCCGGCGACGATCCCTGGCGCGGCGAGGGGCAGCGTCACGCGCCGCAGGATGGTCGCGCGCGACGCGCCGAGCGAGGCGGCCGCGCGCTCGAACTCGACCCCCGTGCTGCGCAACGCTCCCTCGACCGCGAGCACGAGGAAGGGGAGCGCGACGAACACCTGCGCGAGCACGACCGCGGGGGTGGTGAACGGCAGCCCGAGCGCGCCGAACCAGCCGTTCCGGCCGAAGAGGTAGAGGAGCGCGACACCGCCGACCATGGGCGGTAGGACGAGCGGCACGGTCACCAGCGCCCGCAGCAGAGCGGCGGTCCGCGCGGGACTCCGCGCGATCACGAGGGCCAGCGGGATTCCGACGACCGTACACACCAGGGTGGCGACGGCCCCCGTGGCCAGCGACAGGACGAGCGCCGAGAGGGCGGCATCCGACGTCACATCGCTGATCAGCGTGTCCCACTCCATCCGGGCGATCAGCGCGGTCAGCGGCACGAGCAGGAAGAGCAGGCCGACCGCCGCGGGCAGGATCAGCCAGCGCGGGACGTACCCCGCCGCCCTCATGGCGACTGAAACCCCGCGTCGGCGAGGATGCGCTGACCGTCGTCCGACAGCACGAAGGCGACGAAGGCGGCCGCCGCTCCGGGATTCGGCGCATCGGTCAGGGCCGCGATGGGGTACCGGTTCACCACCGCGTCGGCCCCGTCCGGCACGATCGCCTCGATGTCGTCGCGCCCGACGACGTCGGTGGCGTAGACGAGTCCGGCGTCGGCCTCGCCCGCGGCGACCTTCGACAACACGGCCGTGACGTTCTGCTCCGCGCTCGCGGGGCTCACGGTCACCCCGGCGTTCGAGAGGAGCGTCTGGGATGCCGCCCCGCACGGGACCTCGGGGGCGCACAGCACCGTCGTCACACGGGGAAGGTCTTCGAGCCCCTCGACGCCCCCGGGGTTGCCCGCCAGCACCGCGATCACGAGGGTGTTGGCCGCGAAGATGCGCGGGTCGGGGGCCTGCGCGGCCACTTTCGACATGTTCTTCTCATCGGCAGAGGCGAACACGTCGGCGGGGGCACCCTCGCCGATCTGCGTCGCGAGCGTGCTCGACCCGTCGTAGACGGGAGCCACCGTGACGCCCGGGTGCGCGGCCTCGAACGCCGTCGCGATCTCGTCGAAGGAGCGCTGCAGAGACGCCGCGGCGTAGACCTCGAGCGTCACGCCCAGCTGATCCGCGGATGCCGCGGGCTGAGACGACGGGCTGGCGCACGCGGCGAGCAGAGCGGCGGTGGCGAGGACACCGGCGAGACGCAGGGGGCGGCGCATGGGAGTTCCTTTCCCGGCGCCAGGCGCCTCGACATGGATCCGCATTTGCGGATATTCAGGTCGAATATATCCGCTCTCCGCCCGCTCGGGCCGCTGAGGCCCGATCCCTCGTGGCGCGACCGCGGTCACCAGCGGGCCAAACTCCTGAGAAACCATCCGGAAGGGGTACACACCACGCCCCACAGCGCGGCGCGACGGCGAAACTCAGGAGTTTCGCTCCCGTCGAGGCCGAGCCGATCAGCCGCGCGGCGCCTCCACCGTCACGACCGTCGCCTTCACCGACGCCACAGCGAGAGAACCCGGCTCGAGAGCGAGCTCCTCGGCCGCTTCCGCCGACATGAGCGACACCACCCGGTGGGGACCGCACTGCAAATCGACCTGAGCCATCACCCCGTCGATCCGCACGCGCGTGACGACCCCGACGAAACGATTGCGTGCGCTCGACGCGATCCCGGTGGGGTCGACGGGCTCGTCGGCGAGGGCGACGGCGCGCTCCGCGAGCGCCGCTCCCGGGATCTCGACCGGTGACGCCCCCGTGGTCGGGAGCACGCCCTGGTCGATCCAGCGCCGCACCGTGTCGTCGCTGACCCCGAGGAGGCGGGCGGCCGTGGCGATCCGGAAGCTGTTCGGCATACGACGACGGTACCGCGGGCCGCGAACGCCGATCGCCCCCGCGGGAGGAGATTCCTGCGGGGGAGGACGCCCAGCCGCGGCTCCGTCCTCCCCTCCCCGAATCTCCTCCCATCTCAAAACGCAGCGCCGCGACAGCCATCCCGCCGCCCACTCCGGATCCCCTGCTCACGCCCCCGCCTCCTCTCCGCTGACCTAGGCTCGACCCATGGATGCCGAGCACGCGAGCGCGACGCGTGGTCCGGTCGTCGTCCCCCTCGGCGCGACCGTGACCGCGAACGGCGCGACGAGCAGACTCGGCGCGGTCCGCACGACGGGCGGAACCGGCCCCGCGTCCGCGGAGCACGAGCGCTCCCCCGCTACGGCCCCGCCCGCGTCCGTGGCCGGTGCTCCGCAGAGCGGCGGTCTCCTCGACCGCTTCGGCCGGGTCGCCACCGACCTGCGCGTCTCGGTGATCGACAAGTGCAACCTCCGCTGCACGTACTGCATGCCGGCCGACGGGATGCCGTGGCTCCCGCAGTCGCAGCTGATGAGCGCCGACGAGATCCGGCGCATCGTCCGCGTCGCGGTGCACTCCCTGGGCGCGGAAGAACTGCGGATCACCGGCGGCGAGCCCCTCGTGCGCAAGGATCTCGAGCACATCATCGCCGGCATCCGCGCCGACAATCCCGATCTGCCGATCTCGCTGACGACGAACGCGGTCGGCCTCGACCGCCGCGCCCAGCCCCTGAGGGACGCGGGCCTCAACCGCGTGAACGTCTCGCTCGACACCCTCCACCCCGAGACGTTCGCCGAGCTCACGCGCCGCCCGCACCTCGACAAGGTGCTCGCAGGTCTTCAGGCCGCGCGCGCCGCGGGCCTCGGCCCCATCAAGATCAACGCTGTGCTCCTCCGGGGCATCAACGACACCGAGGTCGTCCCCCTGGTCGACTGGGCGGTCTCGAACGGCTTCGAGATGCGCTTCATCGAGGACATGCCCCTCGACGGCGACCGGTCGTGGAGCGCGACCAACGTCATCCCGGCCCGCGACATCCGCGCCGCGATCGAGGGGGCCTTCACCCTCACCGCCGACCCCCGGGGCCGGGGCGCCGCGCCCGCCGAGCGCTGGGAGGTGCGCCGCCTCGGCGAGACCGCCCTCGCCGGGCACGTCGGCATCATCTCGTCGGTCACCGAACCGTTCTGCGCGGCCTGCTCACGCACGCGCGTCACCGCCGACGGCCGCATCCGGTCGTGCCTGTTCTCGCACGAAGAGACCGACCTGCTCACGGCGCTCCGTGACGGCGCCGACGACGAGGGTCTCGCGCAGATCTGGCGGGATGCCATGTGGCTCAAGCCCCGCGCCCACGGCTCCGATCGCGTAGGGCTCGCGCGTGCCGACTTCGTCCAGCCCGAGCGCACGATGAGCGCGATCGGCGGATGAGACCGCTCGTCGAGCCGGTGGCATCCCTCGCCCCCGAAGAACTCATCCGCACGGCTCGTCACGCCGTGCTCGCCGGTATCGGTGAGGAGGGGCAGCGGCGGATCGCGGCCGCGCGCATCGCGGTGATCGGAGCCGGCGGCCTCGGGTCTCCGGTGCTGCTCGCCCTCGCGGCGGCGGGCGTCGGCGAGCTCGTGGTCATCGACGACGACACGGTCGAACGCACCAACCTGCAGCGTCAGCTCGCTCACCGCGTCGACGACATCGGCACCGCCAAGACGGCATCCGCCGCCCGCGCCGTTCGCGATCTCTCGCCCCTCACCGTCGTCCATGAGCGCACGGTACGCCTGACCTCCGACAATGCCCGCGAACTGCTCGACGGCGCCCACCTCGTCATCGACGGCAGCGACACCTTCGACACGCGCGAAGCGGTCGCCGCCGCGGCCGAGGCCCTCGGCATCCCTCTCGTCTGGGGAGCCGTCCAGGAGTGGGCCGCCCAGGTGACCGTCTTCTGGTCGGCCCCGCCCGAGGGACACGCACCGGTCGTGCTCGGCGACCTCTTTCCGCCCGGATCGGCGGGCGAACCGCCGACGTGCGCGCAGGTCGGCGTGCTCGGCTCCCTGTGCGTGCAGGTCGGCGGTCTGCTCGCGACCGAGGCCGTCAAGCTCGTCACCGGCGCCGGCGAACCGTTGCTCGGGCGCGTGGTCGTCATCGACGCGCTGCGCGCCCGCCACGACGTCATCCCCCTGAGCCCCGCGAGGCGACCGTGACAACCCACGCTGAGGTGCACGAAATGCACGCGGTGGCACACTCGCGCCGGACAAACAGCGCACCTCAGCGCTATCCGGGGACGGGAAGACATGCACGACAGGCGGCGGCACACGCCGCCCCGACTCGAAAGGCCCGAGCGTGACCGAACTCCTCACCGTCGAAGAGCACCGCTCCCGGGTGCTCGCCGCCGCCTCGCTTCTCCCCGCCGAGACCGTGTCGCTGTCCGAGGCCTCCGGCCGCACCCTCGCCGAGCCCGTGCTCGCGGCGCACGACCTCCCCGGCTTCGACAACTCCTCGATGGACGGCTTCGCGGTCCGCTTCGCCGACGTCGAGGGGGCGGATGCCGAGCACCCGGTGTCCCTGCGAGTGATCGCCGACCTGCCGGCCGGCACCGCCGACGACCCCTCCCTCGCGCCGGGCCAGGCGGCGCGCATCATGACGGGCGCCGCTGTTCCCGCCGACGCCGACGCGATCGTCCCGTTCGAAGACACCGCCGGGGGCCTCGCCGACTCGCTCGACACGATCGAGGTCCTCCGCGCCCCCGCCGCCGCGGGCGCCTTCATCCGTCGGCGCGGCGGCGACACCCGCGCCGGCGACGTCGTCCTCTCGGCGGGAGAACACCTCGGCCCCTTTGCTCTCGCGGCAGCCGCCGCGGCCGGGGTCGCCGAGGTCGCCGTCCGCCGCCGCCCCCGTGTCGCTGTCGTCTCCACCGGAAGCGAGCTCGTCGCCCCGGGCGACACGCCCACGCGCGGGCAGACCCCCGACTCGAACGCGACACTGCTCGCCGCGCTCGTCGCGGCCGCCGACGCCGACATCGAGCTCGTCGACCGAGTCGGCGACGATCCGGCGGGAATCGAGACCGTCCTCGCGCGCGTCTCGCGCGCCGATGTGGTGGTCTTCACCGGCGGCGTGAGCGCGGGGGCCTATGAGCCCGTGCGCCTCGCCCTGTCCGACCGCATCGCCTTCGAGAAGGTGGCGATGCAGCCCGGCAAGCCCCAGGCCTTCGGCGCTCTCGCCGACGGGCGTCTCGTCTTCGGCCTCCCCGGCAACCCCGTGAGCGTCGCGGTGTCGTTCGAGGTGTTCGTGCGGCCCGCCCTCCTGGCCCTGCAGGGACGCGCGGTGCTCGATCGGCGCATCGCCCGGCTCACGGCATCCGAGGCCTGGACGACACCGCCCGGACGCCGCCAGTACCTCCCGGCCGCGGTCGATCTCGTCGCGGGAACCGTCCGACCGGCCACGGCCGGCGGGTCGGGCTCGCACCTCGCCGCTTCTCTCGCGCGAGCCGAAGCGTTCGCGATCGTGCCCGCCGAGGTGTCCGCCGTGTCGGTGGGCGACGCGCTCGATGTCATGCTGATTCCATGACCTTCACGCACCTGGATGCCGCGGGCCACGCCCGCATGGTCGATGTCACCCTCAAGCAGCCCACGGTCCGCACCGCGACCGCCCGCGGCTTCGTGCGCTGCGCGCCCGAGGTGGTCGCGGCGCTGCGCGACGGCACCGCCCCGAAGGGCGACGTGCTGGCCGTGGCGCGCATCTCCGGCATCCAGGCAGCGAAGTCGACGCCGGCGCTCCTCCCCCTCGCGCACGTGATCGGCGTGCACCGTGCGTCGGTCGATCTCGAGATCACCGACGACGGCGTTGAGATCGAGGCCACCGTCGGCACCGCCGACCGCACCGGCGTCGAGATGGAAGCCCTGACCAGCGTCTCGGTCGCCGCCCTCGCGATCGTCGACATGGTGAAGGGCATGGACAAGAGCACGTTCATCGAGAACGTCCGCATCGTGTCGAAGACCGGCGGGAAGTCGGGCGACTGGGTGCGGCCGGGCGAGCCCGCCGGCTCCGCCCCCGACGAGGGAGCCGGCGCGTGAGCGTCCGCGTCCGGTACTTCGCCGCCGCCGCGGAGGCCGCGGGAACGGATGCCGAAGACCGCACCGAGTCCTCCCTGTCGGCGCTGCGCACGGCGGTCGTCGCCGACCACCCCGCCCTCGTCGGCATCCTGAACCGCTGCGCCGTGCTCGTCGACGGCACGCGTCACGACGACGACGCGCCCCTGGACGGCGTCACGCACGTCGATGTGCTCCCGCCGTTCGCGGGCGGCTGATCGGGGCGCTCCGCGTCGTTCGCTCCCCATAAACGCTGTTCGCGCAGAGAAACACGCTCTGCACGCGTTTATGTGCGCGGATAGCGTTTATCCCGGCTGCGCGCCGCGATCGCCCGCCCGCCGCGCGCGCCACTCCCCGCCGCGCGCGCCACTCCCCCGCCAGCTGCGCGCCGCGCGCGCCCCACTTCCCGCCCGCCGCGCACGCCGTCGCGCGACCGGTCTAGCCGCCCAGGCCCTTCCACGCCGTCGTGCCGTCGGCCTCGACCTGACGCTTCCACACCGGGAGGTCGGTCTTGATCGTCTCGATCACGGTGCGGCACACCTCGAACGCCTCGGCACGGTGACCGGATGCCACGGCGATGATGACGGCGGCCTCCCCCACCTCCAACCGGCCCACGCGGTGACTCACCGCGACGATGGCGTCGGTGCCCGCGGCGGCCTCCTGCGCGATGCGGTGGAGAGCGGCGGGCGCGTCGGGGTGCGAGCTGTACTCCAGCGCGACGACGGCGTCATCGGCATCCGGATCCGTGTTCCGCACGCGACCGACGAAGGTCGTGACGGCGCCCGACGCGTCGTCCTCGACGGCGCGCAGGTGCGCGTCGAGGTCGAGCGGCTCCTCGGACAGACGGGCGATGCGGACGACACTCATGCGTGGTCTCCTCCGGCGAGTTGGTCGAGCACGTGGGGGGCGATCTCGACGATCACCGAGATTCCGGATGCCACGGCCCTCGTCGACCCAGGAAGGTTCACCACGAGGGTGCCGGGGTCGGCGATCCCTGCGAGGCCGCGCGAGATCACCGCGAGCGGGGTGTCGGAGAGTCCCCGTCGGCGGAGCTCTTCGGCGATGCCAGGGAGTTCGCGATCGAGGACCCGCGCCGTGCCCTCGGGCGTGCGGTCGGTGGGCGCGATGCCGGTGCCGCCGGTCGTGACGACGAGCCCGCGGCCCGCGGCGATCGCCGCGCGCAGGGCCGCTTCGACGCTGTCCGCGCCATCGGGGACGACGACCGGGTCGCCGCAGTCGAAGCCGGCGTCCCGCAGGAGCGAGACGGCGAGCGGACCGCCCCGATCCTCGCGGAGTCCGGCGGCGGAGCGGTCGGACACGGTGATGACCCGGGCGGTGTGCGGCACGGATCCAGCCTAGGCGCGGGAGTCGGTCGCGGCAGCGATCGTCTCGACCTCGGGAACCTCGGGCGCGATGCGCCCCGCTTTGGCTTTGGGAGCGAGGTCTTCGCGCTGCACGTGTACGGCGGCGGCGGTGATGCGCCGCGCCATGCCGCTGAAGATGAGTCCGTGGAAGGGCAGCACCGAGAGCCAGTAGAGGCGGCCGGCCAGCCCGGTCGGGAAGAACAGCGCGCGCTGGTCGAACCGCGCGCCGTCGCCCTCCGGCGTCGCCCGCAGCTCGAGCCACGCACCGCCCGGCACCTTCATCTCGGCCCGCAGGCGCAGCAGATGACCGGGCTCGATGGCTTCGACGCGCCAGAAGTCCAGCGCATCGCCGACGGTGACCACCGAGCGGCTGCGACGACCGCGCGCGAGGCCGACACCCCCCACCAGCCTGTCCATCCATCCGCGGATCGCCCACAGCAGCGGCGAGGAGTACCAGCCGTTCTCCCCGCCGATGCCCTCGATGACCGACCACAGCTGCGCGGGGCTCGCGCTCGTGCGCATCGTCCGCTCGTCTGTGTACACCAGCCGTCCGGCCCAGTCCGGGTCACTCGGCAGCGGATCGCTCGGGGCGCCGGAGACCTCGGCATCCTGCCAGCTCGTCTCGATCGCGTCGTCGTTCACGCGCCCGAGGGCCCGCCGGACGGCCTCGCGATACGGCAGCAGGCCTCCCTCGGGGCGGGGCACGAGATCGTCGATCGCGCGGTCTTTCACGACGCAGTCGTTCTGGAGCGACTCCACGAGCGGACGCGCGATCGACTTGGGGATCGGCGTGACGAGGTTGAC
This sequence comes from Microbacterium sp. Kw_RZR3, assembly GCF_029222405.1. Lineage (NCBI taxonomy): Bacteria > Bacillati > Actinomycetota > Actinomycetes > Micrococcales > Microbacteriaceae > Microbacterium > Microbacterium sp. Kw_RZR3. The sequence continues at coordinate 18,837 of NZ_JARHXC010000148.1, forward strand.
CCAGTGCGAGGCGAGCCGGGGCGTCAGCACCGGCAGCGACGCGATGGCGCGCTGGTGGAGTCCGGCCTCGAGGGCGTACCCGTTCATCATCTGGCCGTAGCGCAGCACGTCGGGACCGCCGATGTCGACCGCGCGGTTGACGTTCGGCGCGACCCGTGCCGCTCCGAGCAGGTAGTGCAGCACGTCGCGCACGGCGATGGGCTGGATGCGATTGCGCACCCACTTCGGCGCGGGCATGTACGGGAGAACGTCCGTGAGATGACGCACCATCTCGAAGGACGCAGAGCCCGACCCGATCACGACCCCGGCCTGCAGGACCAGCGTCGGCACGCCGCTGGCGAGCAGGATCTCCCCCACCTCGACGCGCGAGCGCAGGTGCGCCGACAGCGGGGCGTCGTCGGGGTGGAGCCCGCCGAGGTACACGATGCGCGAGACGGATGCCGCGGCCGCGGCGTCGGCGACGGTGCGCGCCGCGCGGCGATCGGTATCCTCGAAATTCCGGCCGCCGCCCATGGAGTGGATCAGGTAGTACAGCACGTCGACCGCGTCGACCGCGCGGGCCACCGCGGCGGCATCCGTCGCATCGCCCTCGATCGTCTCGACGTCGTGCCCCCACGGGAAGGCCTCCACTCGCCGCGCGTCGCGGGCGAGCACCCGCACGCGATATCCCGCGGAGAGCAGCCGCGGCACGAGCCGTCCGCCGAGGTAGCCCGTGGCGCCGAGCACGAGAGCCCGCGGCGCCGACCCGTCGGGGCGGGGTTGCGCGACGAGCGCGGGTTCACGGCCGGTGGGGGCGGACAGCTCGCTCATGCCCGACACGGTACGCCGCGGCCTCGCCCACGACGGGGGCTTGACGGCGCTAGGGTGAGGCGCGTGGTGACCGCGTGGGTGCGACGCGTGCTCGTCGTGGAGGATCAGCCGGCGATGCGTGCGCTGCTGTGCGACATGCTGGTCCACCGCGGATTCGAGGCCACCGGAGCCGCGGACGCCGCCGAGGCGACGCGCTTGTTCGCCGACAGCGACCCCGACGTCCTGCTCACCGACATCGACCTGGGCTCGCGCCCGTCCGGCGTCGAGCTGGCCACGATGCTCACCGGTCTGGCCCCGCACCTGGCCGTGGTGTTCCTCAGCAGCTTCCCCGGGGCCGTCGCCGGGCACCGCGGCCCCGCCGGGGCCGTGTTCGTCTCGAAGCTCGACGTGACCTCGGCCGAAGTGGTGGCGGATGCCGTCGAGGCGGCACTGCGCCGAGCCACACCGCCCGCGCCGACGCCGGTGCGCGCCTCCGCTCTGGCCGGTCTCACCCGGCGTCAGATCGAGGTGCTCGCGCTCGTCGCGCGCGGCTGGTCGAACGAGCAGATCGCGCGCGAGCGCGGCACCACGACGCGGGCGGTGGAGCGCGCGATGAGCCGTATCTTCGCGCGCCTCGATCTGCGCGCGGCGGGCGGAACGAACCCCCGCGTGCGTGCCAGCGCTCTCTATCTCGCCGAGTTCGGCCCCGTCGCGTGATCACGCTGTGGCCCGCCGTGCGTCGCGCGGTGACCGGGGGCCACTTCGTCACCGCGTGGACGTTCGCGGCGGTGCTCGTCGTCTCGGTGACGCTGCTCGCGCCGCTCCCGGTCGGGCTCTCCGTGCTCCAGCGCGCGCTCGTCGGTGCCGCCGGCGCGGCCGGGATCTCGGTGGTCTGGGCGGGGGTCGCCCTGATCGAACGCGCCGCCTCCGACCCCCGAGTACGCGCGGCGGTGATCGTGTCGGCGCTGGTGCTCATCGCGGCCGCGCGGCCGCCGCTGCAGGACGCCCTCTCGCGGCTCGGCGGCCTACCGGTTCCCCCGCCCACCGACGCGCCCCTGCGGACCCTCACGAATCTCGTCGTCTGGACGATTTCGCTGATCGGAGCGGCCACGCTCGTGGACGCGGCGCGGTCGATCCGCGAAACCAACGCGCTGCTCGCGCAGGTCCTCGCCCAGTGGGAAGGCAGTGCCGCGCGGGTGCGCGACTACGCCGCCGCCGCGCGGGCCGACATCCTCGCCGCCGCCGACCTCCTGAACACCGCCCGGTTCGAGACCACGGCCGACGTGCGTGCTCTCGCCGTCGATGTCCGCGCGCACGCCCACCGGCTCGACGAGCGCGCCGCCGCTCCGCCCGCGCCGGGTGATCCGCTCGACGCACAGGCTCCGCGCGCCCCCCGCCGGCGGGCGTCACCGCTGCGCCTTCCCCCGCCGGGACTCGCGGCGGGCGTCTACGCGCTGGCCGTCCTCCCCTACGCGCTGCGGAGCGTCGCGCCGATCGACCTGGTCGTCGGTTTCTGCGTCGCCCTCCTCGCCGGCGGCGCGGCCGATCTCGCGGCCCGACTCCCCTCGCTGCGGCGCCGACCCCGGGCCCGCGGTGCGCTCTTCGTCGCGACCACCCTGCTCGCGGGCCTGACGCTGGCAGCAGTCGCCGTCGGCCAGGGCGTGCCGCTCGCCGCAGCCGCCCTAGCCGTTCTGGCCTATCCCGCCCTGGCGTTCGCCCTCGCCGCGGGCCGCAGCACGGCTCACGCGCTGCGCGTCGAGCGTCGGCGCCTGTCCGGTGCCGTGGCCGCGCGCGGGCGCGCCGACGACCTCGGCACCCGCCGCGTCCGCGCTGCCCTGCGCCGCGCGGCCGGCCTCCTGCACGCCGACGCCCAGGGGGCGGCGGTGCAGTTCGCCCTCCGGCATCCCGACGCCGCCCCCGCTGACGTCGCCGTCCTCGCCGCCGATCTGCATATGCTCAGCGAGCAGCTCCGCACCGTTCTCGATCGCCCCACCGCCCCCGCCGCGGCGGACTCGCTCGGCCCGGTGCTCCAGACCTGGGGAGCCGCGATGCCGGTCTCCGCCGACGTCTCCGACGCGGCGAGCGCCGCGCTGCGCACCGACTCGGCCCTCGCGCGCGAACGCACCGCGCGCGTCGAGCTGCGCGTGGCCGCAACCGCCGGCGGCCCCCGCCTGCGGGTGCGGATCGTCTCGCCGGGCGCACCGAGCCCGCACGCGCGGCTGCGCCCCGGATCGCACGCCGAGCGCCTGGGGGCGCGACTCACGGCGGAGGGGGCGGATGCCGTGCTCGAGGCGGTCTTCGCAGTCGACGACGCGGCCGCAGCGGCGGGTTCTGTCGTGTGCGCCGAACATTCCGACGGGACGCCGGAACGCCGCGCGTAGCGTCGGCGTCGATGTCCGAGCTCTCCTCCCTCCTGCCCCTCGCCGTCGGCATGGCGATCTCGCCGCTGCCGATCGTCGCCGTCGTCGCGATCCTGCTCTCGGCGCGCGGCCGCACCGCCGCCCCCGCCTACACCGGCGCGTTCGTGCTGGTCACGCTCGCCGTCATCGGCGTCGGCGCCGCGACATCGGCGGGGGCCTCGGTCGCCTCGCACGGCGAGGGCGGGAAGATCGTCGTGCTCGTGCTGACGGCCCTGCTCACGGTCGGTTTCACCGTGTTCGCCGTGGTCAGCTGGCGCGGCCGCCCGAAGCCCGGCACGGCTCCCGTGGCCCCGGGCTGGCCGGCGGCGGTGGATGCCATCACTCCCGCGCGCGCCGCCGGGCTCGGCGTGCTGATGGCCGCCACCAACAGCAAGAACCTCCCCCTCGAGCTGAAGGGCGGCGCGCTGCTGGGCGCCGCGCACCTCCCCGTCGCCGTGACCGTCCTGCTGTGCGTCGCGCTCGCCGTCGCCGGATCCCTCGCGCTGGTGCTGCCCACGCTGCTCGGCGCGACGGGCCTACCCGCCGTCGTCTCCGCGTTGCGCCGTCTGAAGGACGAGATGATCGCGCACAATGCCGTCATCATGACGGTGCTCTTCGCGATCCTCGCCGCGACCGAAGCCGCCCACCTGATCCACCAGCTCACCGCGTGAGGACGCCCATGGACACCTCTCCCCTCATCACCGCCCCCGCCGGAACCTTCCGTGGCCTCCTCGACCGCGGGGTCCGGTCGTGGCGCGGCATCCGCTTCGCCGTCGCGCCCACGGGCGAGCGACGCTGGCGCGAACCCCTGGCGGCCCCGGATGCCGACGGAGAGGTGGATGCCACAGCCTTCGGGCCCGTGTGCCCTCAGCCCACGAACCCCGCCATGCCGCTCGGAGAGGGCACCGTCCAGAACGAGGACTGCCTGTCGCTGAACGTCTGGGCTCCCGGCGACGACGCGGCCCCGCGTCCGGTCATGGTGTGGCTGCACGGTGGCGCGTACACCTTCGGGTCGTCGCGCCAGCCGATGTACGACGCCACAACGATGGTCGACACCGGCGACGTGATCGTGGTCACGGTCAACTACCGCCTCGGCGCGCTCGGGTTCCTCGACCTCTCGGGCGCGGTGCCGGGGGCCGGTTTCGACGGGAACCTCGCCCTCAAGGACGTGCTGCTCGCCCTGCAGTGGGTGCAGCGCAACATCTCGGCGTTCGGCGGCGACCCCGCGCGGGTGACCGTGTTCGGCGAGTCCGCGGGCGGTGGACTGGTCACGACGCTGCTGGCGACGCCGTCGGCGCGCGGGCTGTTCTCCCGGGCGATCGCCGAATCGTCGCCGGTCTCCAGCGTCTACGGTCGCGAGCGTGCGACCCGGGTCGCGGAGCAGTTCCTCGACGCGCTGGGCGTCGATGCCGCCGATCCGGCTGCATTGCGCGACGCTCCCGTCGACGCGGTCGTCGCCGCAGGATGGACGGTGTACTCGGCGGTTCCCGTGACCGATCCGGGCACGCTCGCGTTCGCCCCCGTCGTCGACGGCGACCTCCTGCCCGAGGCGCCGATCACGGTGCTGCGCGAGGGCCGCGGCATCCCCGTGCCCCTGATCATCGGCACGAACAAGGACGAGGCCTCGCTGTTCTCGTACATGAAGTCTCCGCTGATCCCCATCACGGGCGACCGCATCGACAAGATGTTCGCCGACATGGCGGAACAGAACCCCGGCGTCGAACTGCCCAGCCGCGAGCAGGTCCTCGCCGCCTACGAGCACGTGCGCCATCGCGCGGTGGGGCTCGGGGTCGCCCGCGACATCGGATTCCGCCTGCCGACGCTGTGGGCTGCGGAGGGACACGCTGCCGCGGCCCCGGTGTGGCTCTACCGCTTCGATCACGCCTCGCCGTTCCTGCGCCTGATCGGCCTGGGCGCCACGCACGCGGCGGAGCTGCCCTACGTGTGGGGCAACCTCGTCAGCGGCCCGAAGGACCCGACGTTCCGATTGGGCGGCAAGCGGGTCGCGGAGCTGATCTCGGCCCGCATGCAGGCGCGCTGGATCGCCTTCGCCCGGGGAGACGAACCCGCGGCGCCGGACGCGCCCGTGTGGCCGGCCTTCACGACCGCGGGCGCCGACGCGCGCGCGACGCTCGTGATCGACCGCCACGACCAGGTCGTCGCCGATCTCGACGGCGATCTCCGCCGCGCGTGGGGCGACGAGGTGCTGACCTTCCGCTAGCACCCGGATAGCACTGAGTCGGCACGAGGCGCCTCGGCTGGCATCCGGGCACCGATCGGGGTAACGCTAGAAGGATGAACGAGAATCCCCCCTCGGCATCCCCCACTCCCCGGCTCGACGTCGACGACGTCATCGTCGTCGACAAGAAACGCGTCCGCACCGCCATCGGCGGCACCGTTGTCGGCAACTTCATGGAGTGGTTCGACTTCGGCATCTACGGCTATCTGGCGGTCACGCTGTCGGTGGTCTTCACTTCCGACCTCCCCGACCCGTGGGGCCTCCTGGTCACGCTCCTGGGCTTCGCGATCTCTTTCCTCGTGCGACCGTTCGGCGGCTTCGTCCTCGGCCCGCTCGGCGACCGCATCGGTCGGCAGAAGGTGCTCTTCCTCACGATGGCGATGATGGCCGCGGCCACCGCCCTGATCGGCCTGCTCCCGACCTCCGCGGCGATCGGCCTGTGGGCGATCGTGCCGCTCTACGTGCTCAAGATGGTGCAGGGCTTCTCGACCGGCGGCGAGTACGCCGGTGCGACGACCTACGTCTCGGAGTTCTCGCCCGACCGCACCCGCGGGTTCTGGTCGTCGTTCCTCGACGTGGGGTCGTACATCGGTTTCGCCGCCGGAGCGTCGGCGGTGGCGATCGTCACGGCGATCACGACCTCGATCTCGGGTCCCGACGCCATGGTCGAGTACGGCTGGCGCATCCCGTTCCTGCTCGCGATCCCCCTCGGAATCGTCGCGATCTGGTTCCGCCTGCGCATCCCCGAGACCCCGTCCTTCGAGCAGACGAGCGCGGTCAACGAGCGCGACGCCGACGATCCGCTGGCTCGCCAGGGTCTCGGCGGGATCGTTCGGCACCACTGGCGTGCGCTGCTGATCGGCATCGCGCTGGTGGCCGCCACGAACACGGCGGGCTATGCGTTGACGAGCTACATGCCCGTCTACCTCGAAGAGGAGGTCGGGGTGTCGAACCTCACGGCCGCCGTCGCGACGGTTCCCGTTCTCGTGGTGATGTCCGCGGCCCTCCCCTTCATCGGACGCCTGAGCGACCGCATCGGACGCAAGCCCGTGTACGCGATCGCCGCGGGCTCGGCGCTCGTCCTGCTCGTGCCGGCGTTCCTCATCATGCAGATCGGCGAGATGTGGGCCGTGATGGTCGCCCTGTGCATGGCGGCCGTCCCGGTGGCGTTCTACGTCGCGATCTCGGCATCCGCCCTTCCGGCGCTCTTCCCGACGGCCTCGCGTTTCGGGGCCATGGCGGTGGCCTACAACGTCGCCGTCTCGCTCTTCGGCGGCACGACACCGCTCATCAGCCAGGCCCTCATCGCCGCGACCGGCAACACCCTCATGCCGGCGTTCTACATCATGCTCTTCGCGGCGCTGGGCCTCGTCGCCCTCCTCGCGATGCGCGAGACGGCGAAGCGCCCGCTCCTGGGGTCGGTTCCCACGGTCGAGACGCCGGCCGAGGCCGCTGCTCTCGTGGAGCGGCAGGATTCCGATCCCCTCATCGACACCTCGACGATGCCGCTCTCCGTGCGTCGGTCGTGACGCGAAGGATCGCGGATGCCGGACCCCTGGCATCCACGATCCTCCCGCCGTGCGTCCCGAGGCGCGCGCCGTCTCTCAGCGCCGCCGGCTCGTACCGAAGAGACCGCGGATCACATCGGTCACGATGCTCTTCGTCGCCCCTCGCCCCAGCACGTCGTCGAGCGGTGAGGTGGGCGCACTCGAGCGCCGACGTGGCGCCGCCGTGCTCTTGAGGATCCGCTCGTACTCGCGCTGCGCCTTCTTCTGCGCCTCGGCGTTCGCCCTGTCGATCGCGGCTTTCTGCTTCGCGTACTCGGCGGCGTCGGCGGCGTCCTTCTTCGCCTTCTCCGCTGCGGCGCGGGCGTCGGCAGCGGCCTGCATCCGAGCCCCGAGGATCTCGCGGGCCGACTCCGGATCGATCAGGGTGCCGTAGGTGGCGAAGAGGGGGGATGCCGTGACCGCGGCCGCCATGGTCTCGGCGGGGATGGGCGACATCGAGGCGCGCGGGGCGAACAGACGGGTCCACGCGACCGGGGTCGGCGCACCGCGCTCGCTCATCACCGTGATGACGGCCTCGCCGGTACCGAGTTCCTGCAGGACGCGCTCGAGGTCGTAGCCCGAGTCAGGGTAGGTCCGCACCGACGCCCGGAGGGCCTTCACGTCGTCGGGGGTGAACGCGCGCAACGCGTGCTGCACGCGAGAGCCGAGCTGCGCCAGCACGTCGGCGGGTACGTCCTTGGGGGTCTGCGTGACGAAGAACACGCCGACGCCCTTGGACCGGATGAGTCTCACCGTCTGGGTGATCGCCGCGAGGAACGCCTTCGAGGCGTCGCGGAACAGCAGGTGCGCCTCGTCGAAGAAGAACACGAGCTTCGGCTTGTCGAGGTCGCCGACCTCGGGGAGCACCTCGTACAGCTCGGCGAGCAGATACATCAGGAACGTCGAGTACAGCTCGGGTCGCGACGCGACGTTCGGCACCTCGAGCAGGCTCACGATCCCGGCCCCGTCGGGTGCGGTCCGCAGGAAGACCGAGACGTCGAGCTCGGGCTCGCCGAAGAACGTGTCGGCTCCCGCCGCGGCGAAAGCGACGAGCTCGCGCAGGATCACCCCGGCCGTCGCGGCGGACAGACCGCCGATGCCCTTGAGCTCGTCTTTCCCCTCGTCGCTGGTGAGGAAGGTGAGCACCGCGCGAAGGTCGGGCAGGTCGACGAGCGCCAGACCCTTCTCGTCGGCGTAGTGGAACACGAGTCCGAGGCTCGACTCCTGCGTCGCGTTGAGGCCGAGCACGCGGCTGAGCAGCAGCGGCCCGAAACCCGACACCGACGCCCGCACGGGAATCCCCGAGGCGGCGTCGTCGCCCAGCGCGAAGAACTCGGTGGGGTACGACCGCGGCGACCAGTCCTGCCCGAGGGCCGCGGTGCGCGCGGTGAGCTTGTCGCTGGGAGCACCCGGAGCGGCGATCCCCGACAGGTCGCCCTTGATGTCGGCGGCGAACACCGGCACACCGTGGGCCGAGAGCTGCTCGGCGAGCAGCTGCAGCGTACGCGTCTTGCCCGTTCCCGTGGCGCCCGCGACGAGTCCGTGGCGGTTGGTCATCGCGAGCGGGATCCGGACGGGGACGGATGCCACCGGCCCGCCGTTGACGAGCACGCCGAGGTCGAGAGCAGCGGCGTCCGAGGCGTACCCGGCGGCGATCGCGGCGACCTGGGCGTCGGTGAGGGGGGCCGGGGCCTGGGGTGCGGGGGCCTGCGGCGTAGGGGACTCCGGGGCGGGCGCTTCGGCGGCGGGAGCTTGCGTCGTAGGGGCCGGCGCGGTCGGAGTCTCCGGGGCACGGGCTCCCGGGGCCGGTGCGTCCGCGACCTGACCGCCGACCACCGGCGGCCCGTCCGTTCCCTCCGCTGAAGGGGAAGTCCCACCTCCCCCGCTCGCCGCCGCGCGCGCCCGCGCCGCAGCGGCTTCCGCCTCGGCGAGATCGGCCCGCGCCCGCGCCAGGCGCAGCTCCGCCTCCGCGGCCTCGGCCGCCGCGCGCAGGCGGGCGACCTCGGGATCGTCGGACGGACCGGTGGACGACGCTCCGTTGTCGCTCATGGCGGCCAGCCTACGGCGCGCCCGAGATCGTGGCATCCTGTCGTCGCGAGGTCCGTCGGACGGCGAGCCGGTCGTCGTCGCGAAGACGCAGGTGAGCGAACAGCGCAGCGAGGATGAGCGCCATACCCGCGCCCACGAGGGCACCGCCGAGAGTGTCCGAGAGCCAGTGCGCGTGCAGGTAGGTGCGGCTGAAGGCCATCGCGATGACCCACGCGACCCCCGCAATCCGCACCCACAGGGCGGGGAAGATCACGACGGCGACCACGGCCACGGTGGCCGCGTTGGCCGTGTGGCCCGAGGGGAAGGACCCGTGATCGGACAGCACGAGGATGTCCTCCGGTCGCGCGCGGCCGAACGTGTGTTTGAGAAGCTGCACGATCAGGGCGCTGCCCACGGAGGCCGCGAGGAAGTACAGCGCTCCCCAGCGTCGTCCCGCGAGGAACAGCGCCAGTGCCCCGCCCAGCGGAACGACGAACACCGCCACCCAGTGCCCGCCGACGGCATCCATCGCGAGCGCGAACGCCAGCAGCGGCGGTGACGGTGCGGCGACGAACAGGTGGTTCCACCACACGTCGATCGCGAACGGCGTCGGCCCGCGGAAGAAGACCCAGGCACCGAGTCCGCACGCCAGCGCCACAAGCGTCAGCCCGAAGATCCCCCGGATGCGCTCGGAACGGAGGACGGGGGCGGACACGTCGGCGGATTCGGCATCCATTGGTTCATGATGCCGTCTCTCGGATCGCCGCGGGGCCGGACGCGCGCTCTGCTAGTGTTCTGGGCCCGTTCTCGCGGCGCACCTCGCCTTGGTCAGGGCGCCTTCGCCCCCACTCTCAGGGCGCGAGGCGCTCGACCGTGCGGGGACGCACGAGCAGCCAGAGCGCGAGCACGCCGATGACCGCACAGCCCACCATGACGGATGCCATGGTCGTGGCGGTGATCCCCGCGCCGGCGGACAGCAGCCCGACGACCGGCGAGATGATGCCCGCGACACCGAAGTTCGCCGCACCGATGATCGACTGCGCCGTGCCCGCCGCCTTGCCGTGTCGATCGAGGGCGAGCACCTGCGCGCACGGGAACGTGAAGCCGCACGCCGTCATGAAGAAGAACAGCGGGATGACGGTGCCCCACAGCCCGAGGCCCAACTGGTCGGTGAGCACGATTGTCCCACCCGCGAGCACGAGCACGATCGTCGACACCGCGAGCACCCACTGCGGGCCGAAGCGCGCAGCCAGGCGCGAGGCGATCTGCACACCGACCACGACGCCGACCGAGTTCACCGCGAACAGCACGCCGTACTGCTGGGCGTTGAAGCCATAGGTGACCTGGAACAGGAACGAGGATGCCGAGAGGTACGAGAACAGCCCACTGAAGGCCATCGCGCCGATGATGAGCACGCCGATGAAGACGCGGTCACGGAACACGCTCGCGTAGCGCTGCCAGACCGTCGTGGTGCCGGGGCCGCTGCGGCGCGCGGGCGGCAGGGTCTCGGGGACGAACAACACCGCCGAGACGAGCATGATCGCTCCGTACACGGCGAGCACCACGAAGATGCCCCGCCAGTTCATGACCAGCAGCAGCGCCGACCCGGCGAGGGGTGCGAGCACAGGGGCGACACCCGAGACCATCGCCATGCGCGACAGCATGACCACGAGGCGGCGTCCGCCGAAGAGATCGCGGATGATCGCCGCGGCCACGACGCCTCCCGCGGCGGCTCCGGCTCCCATCAGCACCCGCGCGACCGACAGGGTCTCAAGCGTGGGGGCGAGCGCCGCGAAGACGCTCGCCGCGACGTGCAGCGCCGTGACCGACAGCAGCGGCAGACGTCGACCGACCTTGTCGCTCAGGGGTCCGACGATCAGCTGGCCGAGCGCGAAGCCGATCATCGTTCCGGTGAGGGTGAGCTGGATCGCGGCGGCGCTGGTCTGGAAATCGGCCTCCAGCACGGGGAACGCCGGGAGGTAGAGGTCGATCGTGAACGGGCCGAGCGCCGTCAACGCGCCGAGCACGATGATGTACAGCACGCGGCGGGAGGCGGAGATCGCATCGCCCGGGTGCAGCACGATCGGCGCCGTGGCGGGGTTCTTGCCGAGGGTGCGGATGGCACCGGTCGGTGAGCGGTCGGGCGCGGAGGTCGGGGGGACGACGGGGAGAGAAGCAGTATCGAGCACGCGTCAATTCGTTTCGCAACACAGACGGCCCGAACGAGTCGGGCCGAAAAAAAATGGGGGATCATCGAACCTCGAATCGATTCGACATCGTCATACTATCGCGCGGTCCGTGCATCCCACCATCCCGGTATGCGGGTTCCTCCCAGGCCGACGCCGTATTCATCCGCATAGGCTGGACGGATCGGCCCGAGCCGACGTGTCCCGCCCCGAAAAGAGACGAACACCGCACATGACGCCTCCCCCCGAAAAACGCAGCAGCGGAAACCCGGCGAAGCAGTCCCAGATCGACCTCACGGTCAAGCAGCAGCGCGAGCAGAAGCGACAGGCGAAGCTCGCCGAGTACCAGAAAGAACTCGCCCGTCGTAAGCGCGGCAAGCTCGTCTGGTGGGTCGTCGGATCGACGGCTGCCCTCGCCGTCGTCGGTGTCGTCGTGGCCTCGTTCATCTTCGCCCCCGCGCCCCCGACGAGCTACCAGGCGGGCAACAGCACGGGCCGTGTGATCGAGGGCGTGCAGACCTTCGAGAACCGTTCCGACCACGTGCAGGGTGCCGTCACCTACGAGCAGAACCCTCCCGCGGGCGGCCCGCACAATCCGTACTGGCTGAACTGCGCGGTGTACACCGAGCCGGTGCCCAATGAGAACGCGGTCCACTCGATGGAACACGGGGCGATCTGGATCACGTACAACCCCGATCAGGTCGACGCGGCGGGCATCGATGCGCTCAAGGCCGTCATGCCGTCGAGCTACGCGATCCTCTCGCCGTACCCCGGCCTCGACACCCCCGTCGCGGTGAGCGGCTGGAACCACCAGCTCAAGGTCGACTCCCCCACCGACCCGCGCATCGGCGAGTTCTTCACCGAGTACTGGCGGAGCCAGAACGTGCCCGAGCCCAATGCCGCGTGCTCGGGTGCGATCGACGGGCCGGGCAAGGCCTGACATGACCGACGACGCCCCGGTCGCACGCCCCGCGGTCCGGTGGATCGTGGTCGCGGTCGTGACCGTCGCCATCGTGGCCGTGGCCTTCGCGATCGGACGCTTCACGGCGTTCGGCGCGACGGCCGCGCCCACGTATCCCTCCACGACGTCCGCCGACGCCGGCTTCGCGCGCGACATGCAGGTGCACCACACCCAGGCGGTGCAGATGGCGATGGAGATCTACCGCAAGACGGACGACGACGAACTGCGCACGCTCTCGTACGACATCGCCACGGCTCAGTCGGGCCAGCGCGGTGAGATGTACGGCTGGCTGGTGCAGTGGGGGCTCCCGCAATCGTCCCCGCAGCCGCTGATGACGTGGATGCAGGCATCCGGCGCACACAGCCACGGCGACACCTCCGCGTACACGCAGGACGAGCTCCTCGCGCAGATGGGGATGGCGACGGATGCCGAGCTCGACCAGCTCCAGACCCTCGAGGGCCAGCCCGCCGACTGCCTGTTCCTCTCCCTGATGATCCGCCACCACCAGGGCGCGATCCCCATGGCACAGGCCGTGATCGAGTTGGGCGACCAACCGCGCGTGGCCGAGGTCGCGCAGGCGATCATCACCGGCCAGTCGGCCGAGATCGACGCGATGCGCGACATCCAGTCCCGCCTCGCCTGCACCGCCTGACCCGCGCCCGCGCGCCGCGCCCGCGGGCGGGCCGCACTGGGTCGGGTCGGGCCGGGCCGGGCCGGGTCGGGCCGGGCCGGGTCACGCTGGGCCGGGTCGCGCTGGGCCGGGTCGCGCTGGGCCGGGTCGGGCTGGGCCGGGTCGCGCTGGGCCGGGTCGGGTCGGGCGGGCACTGGGCCGGGCCGGGCGGGGGCCGGGCCGGGCGAGACGGCACCGCTCCAAGCCGCTCCGCGCCGGGCGGGGTGGGCGCCGGGCCGGGCTGGCATCGATAAACGCGATCCACTCACAGAAACGCGAGCACATCGTGTTTATGCGCGCGAATCGCGTTTATGCGGGGGGGGTCGCACCCGCGCCGCCCCTTCGACGCCCCACTCACGGCATCCGGCATCCGACATCCGGCATCCGGCATCCGGCATCCGGCATCCGGCATCCGGCATCCGGCATCCGGCATCCGAGGTGAGCGGGCTCCCCGACGGCCACACATGAACGCCATCCACTCACAGAAACGCGAGCACACCGCGTTTCCGCGCGCGAATCGCGTTTATGCGCGAGCGCAACCCCGCCCCACCACCCGACGCACCGCATCCGCGAGGCAGCCCGAAGCTCGCGAGGCACCCAACGGCCACACATAAACGCCATCCACTCACAGAAACGCGAGCACACCGCGTTTCCGCGCGCGAATCCCGTTTATGCGCCAGCGGAACCCCCGCCCCACCACCCGACGCACCGCAACCGCGAAGCAGCCCAAAGCTCGTGAGGCACCCAACGGCCACGCATAAACGCCATCCACTCACAGAAACGCGAGCACACCGCGTTTCCGCGCGCGAATCGCGTTTATGCGCGAGCGCAACCCCCGCCCCGCCACCGCGCGCCCGCACGCGTACCGCGCACCCGCCACCGCGCGCCCGACAAACCCCCGTGTGCGCGCCCGACACAGGAAGGGGCGTGGCATCCCCCAAAACGGATGCCAC
>NZ_JARHXC010000149.1:0-2004 GCF_029222405.1 Microbacterium sp. Kw_RZR3
CGGGCGAGGCGCTACCGCGCGCGGGTGCGCGGGTCCATCGCCTCGCGGAGGGACTCGCCGAGGAGAGTGAAGCCCAGGGCCGTGACGGCGATGCAGATGCCGGGGAGGAACGCCAGCCACGGGGCGATCGCCAGCTCGGCCTGCGCGTAGGTGAGCATGCGGCCCCACTCGGCGGTCTGCGGGAGACCGCCGCCGAGGCCCAGGAACGACAGCGCGGCGGCGTCGATCACAGCGGTCGCGAGCGTCAGGGTGCCCTGCACGATGACCGGGCCGACGCTGTTGGGCAGCACGTGCGTCATCGTGATGGTCCGGCGGCTGAGGCCGAGGGTCTGCGCCGAGAGCACGTAATCGGCGCCACGTTGCTGCAGCATCGATGCCCTCAGAAGGCGCGCGAACACCGGCACCTGCGACGCGCCGATGGCGATCATGATCGCGAGCTGGCTCTGGCCGAGGATTGCGGCGATCGAGACGGCGAGCAGCAGGTTCGGCACCGACAGGAGGATGTCGACGAACCGCATCACGAGCGCGTCGACCCAGCCACCGAACATCCCCGCCAGCAATCCGAGCGCCATTCCGCCCAGAAGACCCAGGGCCGTGGAGATCACCCCGATCTGCAGGGACGCCTGGGCGCCCCAGATGAGCTTGGACAGCACATCGCCGCCGAACCGGTCGAGGCCGAGGGGGAACTCCGCCATCTCGCCCGGGCCGGGGATGTCGGTCGGGGTGATGAAGCGCTGGCCCGGCAGCGACTCGGCCGGGTACGGGGCGAGGAGAGGTGCGAGCGCGGCGACGAGGAGGAACGCCAGCACGATGATCGCGCCGATCCAGGCGACCGGGCTGCGGCGGAGGCGCTGGAACACGTCGTGCCAGAAACCGCCGCGCGCCTGGGCGGCGAGCAGTTGCGAGTCGACCACCGCGTTGTCGTCGACGGGGCCGCCACTGGGGGCGGGAGGGAGGATCGAAGAGCTCACTGGACTCTCACTCTCGGGTCGATGACGCTGTACGACAGGTCGACCAACAGGTTGATGAGCGCGTACGCGATCGCGATGAAGATGATGAAGCCCTGCAGCACCGGGAAGTCGCGCGTGAAGATCGCCCGCGCGAGGAACTGCCCGATACCCGGGAACGCGAACACGGTCTCGGTGAGCACCGCGCCGGAGATGAGCAGGCCCGCCTGCAGTCCCACCGTCGTGATGACGGGGAGCATCGCGTTCCGCAGGATGAAGCGGTTGCGCAGCGTCCCGGTGCCGATGCCCTTCGCGCGGCCCGTACGCACGTAGTCGGCGTTCTGCACCTCCAGCACCGAGGCACGCGTGATGCGCACGATGATGGCGAGCGGAATGGTGCCGAGGGCGATCGCCGGCAGGATCAGGTGGAGGATGGCATCCCACGACGCGTCGAACTCGCCCGTGATCAGGCCGTCGAACACGTACAGGTTCGTGTAGTGCGTCGCGTCGATGCGCGGGTTCTGCCGGCCGTCGGAGGGCAACCAGCCCAGCTGGACAGCGAAGACGTACTTGAGGATGAACGCCAGGAAGAACACCGGGATCGTGATGCCGATGAGGCTGAGCACGACCGCGGTGTGGTCCCAGATCTTGCCGTGCCGGCGCGCCGCCCAGTATCCGAGCGGGATGCCGATGCCCACCGCCACGATGAGCGCGGCGATCGACAGCTCGAGGGTCGCCGGGAACCGGCGGACGAACTCCTCGAGCACGGGCCGGCCCGTCTGGATCGAGGAGCCGAAGTCGCCGGTGGCGAGGCGCCCGAGCCAGGTGAAGTACTGCACGTAGAGCGGCTCGTTGAAGCCGTAGAGCTCGTTGATGCGCTCGACGGCCTCGGGCGTCGCGCGCTCACCAAGAAGGGCGACGGCGGGGCCGCCGGGAAGCGCGCGGACCCAGGCGAAGAGCAGGATCGAGAGGCCGAACAGGGTCGGGATGAGCAGGAGCAGGCGTCTGCCGATGGTGCGGAGCACGGGTTCTCACAGGGTGTCGGGAGCGGGGGGAC
>NZ_JARHXC010000014.1:0-1282 GCF_029222405.1 Microbacterium sp. Kw_RZR3
ACCGCGCCCCGAACCGCCCCGCGCGGGGGACGTCACTGCAGAATGAACGACGCCGTCCCGGCGGAAGGGATGCCGCCGATCGACACGCTCAGGTGGTACGTCGCTCCGCCGCCGGGCGCGAACGGACGCTCACTCTCGCACGAGCTGACCGAAGAGCGGGTGCGATCCCAGGTGAGGGGCGCGGAGCTCGTGACGGTCTGCCCGGCGGCGAGGGTGACCTCCATGTCGCTCGGCTCCGACTGGCAGTCGGTGGAACGCCACCAGACGTCGGAACCGCTGGTCACGGTGAACGACTGGGCGCTCGTGCCTACGTTCATCGTGCAGGGGTTCGCGCTGGAGTTCGTCAGCCGGATGGACAGCTGCGGGTTCTCACCCTGACCGTATTCGCTCTTGTCGGAGAGCGCCTCGACCTTGATGTCGGCGGGCGCGCACTCCGCGGGTCCATCCGATGCATTCGCGGTGGGCGTCGGGTCGGGGGTCGCCGCCGGGGTGGTCGGATCGGCCGCGGGGGTCGGCGAGGCAGCGGGAGCGGAGGCGACGGGGGCGGGAGCGCTGTCGGAGGCGGGAGCGGAGCGCCAGGGCGGGGCCGCGACGAGCCACACGACGAGGCCGATCACGATCAACGCGAGGAGCGCGGCGGCGAGACGGCGACGACGGTAGACCGCCGGGGACTGCCGCCGCCTGCGGGGGGCATCGGTCATCGTTCCAGCGTATTCGGCCTCGCTGTGCGCTCAGCCCACGGCACGCTCAGAGGTGCTTGAGCATGCGGGTGTTGCCCAGTGTGTTGGGCTTCACGTGCGCGAGGTCGAGGAACTCGGCGACGCCCTCGTCGGGACTGCGCACGAGCTGCGAGTACACGTCGGGATCGACGACCTGCTCTCCGATCGGCGAGAAACCGCGGCGCGTGAAGAAGTCGACCTCGAACGTGAGGCAGAACAGCCGGCTCACGCCGAGCTCGCGCGCGCGCTGCTCCAGCTCTTCGACGATCGCCCGGCCCACGCCGTGGTGCAGCCACTCGTCGTGCACGATGAGGGTGCGGATCTCACCCAGGTCTTCCCACATCACGTGCAAAGCACCGCACCCGATGACCACGCCATCGGCCTCGGCGACGACGAACTGCTGTACCGAGCCGTAGAGCACCACGAGGTCTTTGCCGAGCAGGATGCGCTTCTGCACGAACGGCTCGAGGAGTTCGTGGATGCGGCGGACGTCGGCGGTTCCGGCGGGGCGGACGACGAACGGCGCGGATGAGGTCATCCATCCAGCGTACGCCGCAACGCAG
>NZ_JARHXC010000150.1:0-13317 GCF_029222405.1 Microbacterium sp. Kw_RZR3
CGGGCTCAGGGTCCTCCGGCGCAGGTGGCTGAGCTTGTCGAAGCCACCGGACCCTTCGACCGGCTCAGGGTCTTCCGGCGCAGGTGGCTGAGCTTGTCGAAGCCACCGGACCCCTCGACCGGCTCAGAGTCCTCACGGTTGCTTTTGCGCGCCCGAGGTCTATATTAGACCAGTCGTTACAAAATAACCACAGGAGGAATCCATGCGCGCAGTCATCCACCACGAGTTCGGCGAACCGGCCGACGTCCTCGGCGTCGAAGAGGTCGAGACCCCGACCCCCGGCCCCGGCGAGGTGCGCCTGCGCGTGATCCTGTCGCCCATCCACAACCACGACCTGTGGACGATCCGCGGCACCTACGGCTTCAAGCCCGAGCTCCCCGCCCGCGCCGGCACCGAGGCCGTCGGGGTCATCGAGGAGCTCGGCGAGGGCGTCGAGGGACTCACCGTCGGCCAGCGCGTCGCCACCGGCGGCACCTTCGGCGTCTGGGCCGAGCAGGTCGTCACGAAGGCCGCCGGTCTCATCCCCGTCGTCGAGGGGCTCCCCGACGAGATGGCCGCTCAGCTCGTGTCCATGCCGTTCAGCGCGATCAGCCTGCTGCACTCGCTCGATCTGAAGGCCGGCGACTGGATCGTGCAGAACACCGCCAACGGCGCGGTCGGTCGCATGGTCGCGCAGATCGCCAAGGCCCGTGGCATCCATGTCCTCGGTCTCGTCCGCCGACAGAGCGCCGTCGAGGAACTCGCCGCGCAGGGCATCGACAACGTCGTGTCGACGGACGCCGACGACTGGCGCGACCAGGCTCTCGCGATCATCGGCGACGGCACCGTCGTCGCGGGTGTCGACTCGGTCGGTGGCCCCGCCGCCGGCCAGGTCCTCTCGCTGCTGAGCGAGAACGGCACCCTCGTGATCTTCGGGTCGATGGGGGCAGGCAAACTCGAGATCGGCGCCGGCGACCTCATCTTCCGCCAGGCCACCGTGAAGGGCTTCTGGGGCAGCGTCGTGAGCAAGACGATGGATGCCGAGACCCGCGGCGCCCTGTTCGGCGAGCTGTCGCGCTACCTCGCCGACGGCACCCTGACCCTCCCGGTCGCGGCGACCTTCGGCCTCGACGACATCGTGCAGGCCGTGACGGCGAGCGATTCGCCCCGCGTCGGCAAGGTGCTGCTGCGCCCGTGAGGTCGGCCGCGCCGCCGCGGCGGCACCCCTCCGTGCGAAACTCCTGAGGAATCGTCCGCGCCCACCCTCCTCTCCGCGTGATCACGCGGGAGGCGGGGTGGGCGCTCGCCGTTTCTCAGGAGTTTCGCCTGCGCCCCGGGCGCGAGCCGCGGCAGGGCACGCGCGGGCGCGGAGGGCGTGGCGTCGGCGCCCGGGA
The DNA here is from genome assembly GCF_029222405.1 of Microbacterium sp. Kw_RZR3. Taxonomy (NCBI): domain Bacteria; kingdom Bacillati; phylum Actinomycetota; class Actinomycetes; order Micrococcales; family Microbacteriaceae; genus Microbacterium; species Microbacterium sp. Kw_RZR3. The sequence goes on from NZ_JARHXC010000150.1 coordinate 1,374, forward strand.
AGGGCTTCGAGGGCGACGGCGCCGCGTCAGGCGCCGCGCAGGGCCTCGAGCGCGGACGCGAGAGCGTCGAGCGCGGGGCGCTGCCCCTTCACGAGGGCCTCGCGGGCGGCATCCAGACCCATCCACTCCGCGCGATCGACCTCGGGGAACGACGCCCGCTTGCCGGAGCGGGGCGGCCACTCCATCTCGAACTCTCCGAAGGTGAATCCGGATGCCGAGAACCCGGCGCCGTCGCCCGCGAACACCACGACCTTCTTGCCGCTGGAGTACGCGAAGGTCCCGAGCTCGGCCCAGTCGACCTCGGGCGGCTCGACGCCGAGCTCTTCGCGGAACTCGCGGCGGGCGGCATCCAGAGCCCCCTCCGTCTCGGGGTCGTACTCGCCCTTCGGAATCGACCAGGCGCCGGCGTCTTTCTTGGCCCAGAACGGCCCTCCCATGTGCGCGATGAGCACCTCGGGCGCGGGCGTGACGCGGTAGAGCAGAAGCCCCGCGCTCCAGGCGACCATCAGGCGGTCGCCACGGGGACGCGCGCGGCTTCGTCGACGATCACGTCGGCGCGCTTGCGGTAGGTGCGGGCCGTCACGCGGTCGAGGGCGATCTGGCCGCGCATCTTCTCGGCTTTCTCGTAGAGCGAGGGTCCACCGAATCCGGTGAGCACCTTCACCAGCACCGGCAGCAGCTCGATCATGAAGAAGAGCGCGGCGATGAGGTAGTGCGCCCATCTGAGGACCGGTTCGCGATCCGAGAGGCGTTCGAGGGCCGTGATCTGGCTGAGCAGGCCGACCGCGCCGGCGTTGCCGTCGGCGACGGACGCCGCGCGCTGGTTGTACGCGGCCAGCGCCGCCTCGTATTGCGTGCGGGCGGCGGGGAGCTGGTCCTCGGCCTGCTGCTTGTTCTGCTCGGCAGAGGATGCCGCTGCCTCGGTGCCCGCGGCGTTGGCGGCAGCCAGTGCGGTCTGCGCCTGCTGCAGCTGGGTCGAGAGGGCGTCGTACGCCGACTGCGCCTGGGCCAGCTGGGCCTGCGCGGCGTCGGAACTCGCGCCGTTGCCCGCGACTCCCGTACAGCCCGGCACGGTGCCCGCACCCTGACCGGTCAGCTCGCACTGGTACACCGCGCGCGCCTGATCGATCACCGTCTGCTGGGCGGCGAGCTGCTGCGTGAGCTGGTCCACCGTCTGCTGGGCGGCAGCCGATTCGGCCGAGGTCGAGGAGGTTCCCGCGACGATGCCCGTCGCCGCCTGGTTCTCGAGGGCGGCGACCTGGGCGGACGCGGCGTCGAGGGCCTGCTTCTCGGGGCCGTTGGTGACGGCATCCTGATCGCTCAGCGCCTGGGTGACGTTCGTGGAGTTCACCTCGCGGGCGATGTCGTTCTGGAACACCTGCAGCACGAGCGGCTCCGCGACGACGATGCCGATGAGCGCGGCCATGATCACGCGGGGGAAGGCGAGACCCAGAAGACGGAAGACGTTCTTCGTCGAGCGCATCGTCGAGGTGAGGAAGCGGTCGAGATTGAAGATGATGAGGCCCCAGACCAGAGCCAGGGGGATCGCCAGGAACAGACTGGCGCGCACGCCCGTGAGCAGCGCGAACATCATCGACAGCGACGAGACCAACGCGGTGCCCGCGAGGACGAGGAACATCTGCACGAAACGCGGAACCTCTTCGGGAACCTCGTTGAGCACATCGTTGTCGGCACCGCCGAGCACGGCCATGCGCCGGATGAGCGAGAGTCGCGGGCGCCGCGGATCGTCGCGCCGGAGGCGGGGCGGACGGGGGCCGGATGCCACGGGCTCGGTGGTGCCGCCAGAACCCGCGGCATCGGACCGGCCGAGCTCCGTCTCGACGAGCGACACCCGACGATCGCCGTCGAGCACTTCCGTCCGGTTCGCGGAGTCGTCGCCGGAGGAGGGGTGCTCGGCGGGGTCGGTGGCGGGGTCGTCGAAGTGGGCGAGAAGAGCGGTGGCGCCCGTCGGAGGTTGCGCGCCGTCGGGATGGCCGGACGGGGCGCCCCACTCCGCGAGGTCGGCGGTGACGTTGTCGTGAAGGGCGCTGTCACGGGGCGCCGGGTTCTGCGCGGCGAGGATGTCGTCGACGTACTGCGCGCGCTCCTCGTCCGTCATGCGGTCGAGGCGGCCGGGTGCTTCGGGACGACCGGGCCGGTCAGCGGAAAAAGGCATTCGCACAGGCTACGACGCGATTCCTGCGCTCTCCTGAGCGGCGCCTGAGGCGCAGCCCAGCGCGCCTCACGGGCGTGAGTGTCCAGAACACCCGGACAGATTTTCGAGATGTCCGGGTGTTTTGGACGCTCAAGGGCACGATCCCGGGGTGCGACTCCCCGCGCGCCGCGTCCCGGGGCTTCGACAGGCTCAGCCACCTACGCCCTGCGGAGACGGCGACGCGAAAGCGGGCCGGACGCACGACGCCCCGCGCGCCGGATACCGGGGCTTCGACAGGCTCAGACACCTACGCCCTGCGGAGACGGACACGCGAAAGCGGGCCGGACGCACGACGCCCGGCCCGCTTCGCCCTGTGTCTCAGACCAGGCGCTTCTTCGGCGACACGTCGTAGGTGTTCTCGGGGTCGGAGAACACCGCGTCGCCGAGGGCCCCGTCGATCGCGGCGAGGGTGTCGGCATCCAGCGTCACGCCCGACGCCTTCACGGTGTCGGCGAGCTGCTCGGGACGCGAGGCGCCCACGAGCGCCGCGGCGATGTTGGGGTTCTGCAGCACCCACGCGATCGCGAGCTGCGGCATGGTGAGACTCGCCTCGTCGGCTATGGGCTTGAGTCGCTGCACGGCCTCGAGCGTGTCGTCGTTCAGGAACCGCTTGATGAAGTTCGCGCCGCTCTTCTCGTCGGTCGCGCGCGATCCCTCGGGAACAGGCTGGCCCGGCAGGTACTTGCCGCTCAGCACGCCCTGCGCCATCGGCGACCAGACGATCTGCGAGATCCCGAGTTCCTCGCTCGTGGGAACGACCTTGCCCTCGATCACGCGCCACAGCATCGAGTACTGCGGCTGGTTGGAGATGAGCTGGATGCCGAGCTGCTTCGCGAGCGCGTGACCTTCGCGCAGCTGCTCGGCGGTCCACTCGGACACACCGATGTAGAGCGCCTTGCCCTGACGGACGATGTCGGCGAAGGCCTGGAAGGTCTCTTCGAGCGGGGTCTCGTAGTCGAAGCGGTGAGCCTGGTAGAGGTCGACGTAATCGGTGCCGAGGCGCTTCAGCGAGCCGTTGATCGAGTCCATGATGTGCTTGCGGCTCAGCCCGGTGTCGTTCGGCCCCATGGGACCGGTGGGGAAGTACACCTTCGTGAAGATCTCGAGCGACTCGCGACGCTGCCCCTCGAGGGCCTTGCCGAGCACCGTCTCGGCCGCCGTGTTGGCGTACGTGTCGGCGGTGTCGAACGTCGTGATGCCCGCGTCGAGCGCGGCGTGCACCGTCTTGATCGCGGCGTCGTCTCCGACCTGCGAGCCGTGGGTCACCCAGTTGCCGAGGGTGATCTCCGAAATCTTGAATCCACTGTTTCCGAGGTAGCGATAACCGACCATTGTTCAACGCTAGTCCTCCCCTCAGACATCGGGGTCGTGGCATCCGGAAGCGGGTTCTGCCAGGCTCGGGGCGAGCGCGCCGGTCGGCGTCGCAACGACGGAGGACACCCCCATGACCCACCGACCCGACGATGCGTTGACGCCCGTCTTCGACCGCGCCGGCGAAGCCACTCGCCGTCGCCGCGACCGCTTCCCGCGCACGCCGGAGCTGCCCGAGACGGCGTATCAGATCGTGCACGACGAGATGATGCTCGACGGCAACGCGCGCATGAATCTCGCGACCTTCGTCGGCACGTGGATGGACGAGCACGCCGACCGCCTGTACGCCGACGCGTACGACAAGAACATGATCGACAAGGACGAGTACCCGCGCACCGCCGAGATCGAGCGCACGTGCTGGCGGATGCTCGCCGACCTCTGGCACGCCCCCTCGGTCGACGGTGCCGCGGGGACCTCGACGATCGGCTCGTCCGAGGCGTGCATGCTGGGCGGGCTCGCGCTCAAGCGCCGCTGGCAGCACGCCCGCCGCGCCGCCGGGAAGTCGACCGAGAAGCCCAACCTCGTCATGAGCAGCGCGGTGCAGGTGTGCTGGGAGAAATTCTGCAACTACTGGGACGTCGAGGCCCGCTACGTCCCCGTCACCGATGAACACCCGGTCTTCGACGGCCACGACCTCGCCGACTACGTCGATGAGAACACGATCGGCGTCGTGGCCATCCTGGGCGTGACCTATACCGGGGCGTACGAGCCCGTGGCATCCATCTCCGAAGCTCTGGATGCCATCGAGCAGGCGACCGGTCTCGACATCGCCATTCACGTCGACGGCGCCTCGGGGGCGATGGTCGCGCCGTTCCTCCGGCCCGAGCTCGTGTGGGACTTCCGGCTCGAGCGCGTGCACTCGATCTCGACCTCGGGACACAAGTACGGCGGCGTGTACCCGGGCGTGGGGTGGATCGTCTGGCGCGAGGAGAAGTGGCTCCCCGAAGACCTGGTGTTCCGCGTGAGCTACCTCGGCGGCGACATGCCGACCTTCGCGCTGAACTTCTCACGCCCCGGAGCCCAGGTGCTGCTGCAGTTCTACCTGTTCCTGCGTCTCGGCTTCGAGGGATACGCCACCGTGCAACGGGGGCTGCAGAAGGTCGCCCTGCACCTGTCGCACGGGATCGGCGCGATGAAACCGTTCGAACTGGTGAGCGACGGGAGCGACCTGCCGGTGTTCGCGTGGCGCATGCGCCCGGGCTACACGGAGAACTGGAACCTGTATCACCTGTCCGACCGGCTGCGTATGCACGGCTGGCTCGTGCCCGCGTATCCCCTGCCCGACGACATGTCCGACCGCACCGTGCAGCGGATCGTCGTGCGCGCGGGGCTCAGCCTCGACCTCGCCGACGACCTGCTGGAGGACATCCGCACCGAGGTCGCCTACCTCGACAAGCTGCAGTCGCCGATGCCGACCGAGGGCACGGGCCCGGGGTTCCACCACTGAACGGGTGCCGCGGACCTCAGGCGGCGGCGGAGCGACGCCTCGCCTGCTCGCGCGGATCGGGAACCGGGACGGCGGCGATGAGCGCCCGCGTGTATTCCTCGCGCGGGGAGGCGAGCACCTCACGGCGAGTCCCCTCCTCGACGATTCGCCCGCGCTGCAGGACGACCACCCGGTCGCTCAGCTGGTCGACGACCGCGAGGTCGTGGCTGATGAACAGGCACGCGAACCGCAGCTCCTGCTGGAGCCGTCGCACCAGGTCGAGCACGGTCGCCTGCACCGACACGTCCAGCGCCGAGGTGGGCTCGTCCGCCACGAGAAGTCGGGGCTCGAGCGCGATGGCGCGGGCGATCGCGACGCGCTGACGCTGACCGCCCGACAGCTCGTGCGGGAAACGGCCCGCCCAGGATGCCGGGAGCTCGACGTCCGAGAGCAGGGCCGCGACCCGTGCCTCGCGCTCGCGCGGAGAGAGGGCGGTGTGCGCCCGCAGCGGCTCCGCGATCGAGGCCCCGATGCTCATGCGGGGGTCGAGTGCCGCGGTGGAGTTCTGGAACACGACCCCGACCGACCGCTTGACCGCGAGCGACGCGGCCCGACGGGCGGTGCGGAGGTCGACGCCGTCGATGAGCACCCGCCCCGAGGTGATCGGGGCGAGGCCCAGGGCGCACATGCCGATGGTGCTCTTGCCCGACCCCGACTCCCCCACGAGTGCCGTGGTCTGCCCGCGGGGGATGCGAAGGCTCACGTCGTCAACGGCGGTGAGCGCGCCCGCCCCGCGGCCGTAAACGACCGTGAGGCCGTCGACCTCGAGCACGGGCTCTCCCTCCGCGTCGACCGCGACGCGTTCCGACGCGCCCAGGCGCGGAACGGCGGACAGCAGCTCGCGCGTGTAGGGCGCCGACGGCGCGTCGAAGATGCGCTGCACCTCGGCGCGCTCCTGCACCTCGCCGCGTCGCAGCACCACGACGCTGTCGGCCATGTCGGCGACCACGCCCATGTCGTGCGTGATGAGCAGCATCGCCGTGCCGGTGCGCTCGCGCAGCCGACGCATCACGTCGAGCACCTCGCGCTGCACCGTCACGTCCAAGGCGGTCGTCGGCTCGTCGGCGATGATCAGCTCGGGATTGCACGCGAGGGCCATCGCGATCATGACGCGCTGAGCCTGACCACCCGACATCTGGTGCGGATACGAGCGCACGCGCGCGGCGGCATCCGGAATCTCCACCATCGTCAGCAGCTCCACCACGCGGGCGCGGCGGGCGGCGCGGTCCATGTCGGGACGGTGCACGCGCAGCACCTCGTCGATCTGATGACCGATCGGGAAGACGGGATCGAGGGCGTTCATCGGGTCCTGGAAGACGACGGCGATGCGCGAACCGCGGATCGCGTTCAAGCGGTTCTCGTCGAGCGCGAGCAGGTCGACGCCGTCGAACACCGCGGTGCCGCGCACGCGCGCCCGCTCGGGGAGCAGACCGACGAGGGCGAGGGCGCTCACGCTCTTGCCCGAGCCCGACTCCCCCACGAGGGCCACGATCTCGCCGCGTCCGACGGTCAGGTCGAGGCCCGCGACGGCCACCACCTCTTCTTCGCCGAGGTCGAAGACGACCTCGAGACCGGTGACCTCGAGCACGGGCGCGGTCACGAGCCCGGCTCCCGCTCGGGCGCGTCGGCGGCTTCGGCGGGCGTCGCGGCCGCCTCGGGGACCGGCGCGGCCGCGTCGGCGGCGAGGGTGCTGTCGCGGTACTCCTGCCACTCGGCCAGCATCTTGCGGTGGTGCCCGACGAGCCAGGTCATGTAGCGCAGGGCGTTGGTCAGGCGTGTGCGGGGCCTCGACGCGTCCTCGGGGAGCACATCGAGGCCGAACTCGAGGGTCGAGTTGATGCGGCGGACGTAGTCGCGCTCACCCGCGAGGAATCCTCCCCACACGTCGTCCTCGGTGCGGAAGTAGTGGCTGCGGTCCCCGGGGATCGCGTGCCGCTTCAGGAAACCGAGGTTGACCAGCGCCCGGGTCGACATCGACACGGCACCCGCGCTCGCCTGAAGCAGATCGGCGATGCGGGCCGACGACAGGTAGGGCTCGTCGACGATCAGGAGCAACGCGAGAACACGCCCTTCCATCCGCGGGTTGCCCGCCGCGCCCCACGCGTACGCGAAGTCCTCCACGAAGGCGCTCACGGCCTCGTCGAGCACCTCGGCGGGCGCGCCGTCTGGCGTGATGCGTTCTTCGTCCGTCACAGGGCCATCCCCTTCAGCAGCTCCGACGGCTGCTCCGTCGACAGAGCGTAGCGATAGCGCTCGAACGGCCACATGGACATGCCGCTCAAGCGGATCGACACGACCTCGCCCGCGGCATCCCTCTCTACGCTCACCGGCTCTCCACTCGCGCCGAAGCTCGCGCGCGACGGGAGGCGCAGCGTCCCGTCGTCGTCGACGTCGAGCACCTCGGCGGAACGAGCGGGGTCGGGATCGGCGGGGTGCAACACCGCCACGGCACCGCCAAGATCCACGAGGTCGGCCACGCTCCACATGCTCGCGAACCGTCCGGTGACCGCAGCCGCGGCCGGCTCGCGGTCGGCCTGGGCGAGGGCCAGACGCAGGATGCCGATGGCCCCCGTCGCAAGGACGTCGGCCGGACCGTCGATGGCGTTGGTCAGCACGCTCACCACGATGTCGTCGTCGAGGTCGAGCCACGTGCGCGTGATGTGGCCGGGGTATCCGCCACTGTGTCCGACCAGATGCACCCCGTCGAGATCGCGCACGTCGAAGCCGAGCCCGTAGTGGCGAAGGACCCCGGCGTACTCGATGTCGGACTCCCGCCGCTGCAGCAGCCTCTTCGCCGCGTCCGACACGAGGGTGTCGTCGCCGGGAGTGTGAGCGGCGAAGTACGCCGACAGGTCGCGCGCGGTGCCGAACCATCCCGTCGCCGCGGCCATGGCGCGCGTGTCGACGTGCGGGATCACGCGCCGCGGAGCCCCGGCTCGCAGAGCCGCGTTGTGGCCGGCGGCGAAGTCGTCGGCCCGATCGGCATCCCATTCGGGACCGAGGTCGTCGAGACCGAGCGGGCGCACGATGTGGTCGACGACGTACTGCGCGTACGAGACGCCCGCCGCGGCCTCGATCACGAGGCCCAGCAGCGAGTAGCCGACGTTGGAGTACTTGAAGTGCTCGTTCGGGGCGAACACGCGTCCCTCCTCCGCCGCCATGCGAAGGATCTCGGCGCGGTCGGGGAAGGGCAGCCCGCGCTGCCAGAAGTCGGCGACGACGCCGTCGCGGATGACGCCGCCCTGGTGGCCGAGGAGCTCGCGCACGCTGACGTCGCCCACCTCGGCATCCGCGAGTTCGGGGAGCCACCGCGACAGCGGGTCGTCGAGGCGGAGCGCGCCGCTCTCGACGAGCTGCAGGACGGCGGTCGCGGTGAAGGTCTTGGAGTGGGACGCGATGCGGAAGAGGTGTCCCGTCGTCAGCGGCTCCGACGTCGCGGCGTTCGCGACGCCCCAGGCCTCGTCGAGCAGCAGCTCGCCGCGGTGGCGGATCGCGACCTGGATGCCGGGAACCCCCCGCAGCTCGTGCTGGAAGCCGATCCACTGGGCGACGTAGGCGGCGCCCGCGCGAAGGAGGGCGTCGCGCCGGGCGTCACCGGCCGCCGCCACGTCACCCGTCGTCGCACCGGAGGCGAGGGCGGTGGCGGGGGCGTCCGGGGCGGTGGCGTCGGTCAACGTGGCGGCGGGGGCTTCGGGAGGGGTCGACACGGTCAGCGTCCTTTCGGGTCGAGGGCGTCGCGCACGGTGTCGCCCAGGGTGATGAGCGCGAGCACGGTGATGCTCAGGAAGAGCGCGGGGAACAGGAGCATATGCGGGGCCGTGCCGACGTACGACTGCGCGTTCGCCAACTGCAGACCCCACGAGATTGTGGGGGCGCGCAGCCCCACACCCAGGAAGGTCAGTGTCGACTCGGCGACGATGACGCTGCCCACGAACGTCGCGGCGATCGCCAGCACGGGCCCGATGGCGTTGGGGAGCACGTGGCGGACGACGATCTGCACGTGCGAGAGCCCGATGACCGACGCGGCGCGCACGTAGTCGGTGCCGCGCACGCTGCGCACGGCGCCTCGAACGAGACGCGCCATCGTGGGCCATGAGAAGAAGGCGAGCACGAGAGAGACGAGCACGGGGTCGGGCTTGCCGAGACTGTTGAGCACGATGATCGCGCCCAGGATGAACGGGAACCCGAGGAACACGTCGGTCAGTCGCGAGATGACCGTGTCGACGATGCCTCCGGCGTAGCCGGCGATGGTGCCGAGCACGATCGCGACGACGAGGCACAGCGCGGTGGTCAGCAGTCCGATCGACAGCGAGGTGCGCGTGCCGAAGACGACGTTCGCGTAGATGTCGCAGCCCTGCAGGTCGGTGCCGAAGGGATGCCCCGGGCCCGGTGGCAGAGCACTGTCGACGAGATCGCACGCGCGGGGGTCACCGCTGCCGAAGAGCATCGCGATCGGGCCGGGCAGCAGGGCGATCAGCCCCAGGAGGGCCAGCACGATGACCGGCGCCCAGAAGGTCACGCGACGGCGCAGGACAGACCACAGGCCGCGGTCGACGAGGGTCGGCTGCTCGGGCGCGGTGGCGGCGATCATCTCAGACATGGCGGATCCTCGGGTCGAGGGCGGAGTTGACGAGGTCGACCAGCAGGCTGAGGGCCAGGAAGATGAGGATCAGCGTCGTGCCGACCCCCACCACGGTCGGGCCCTCGTGCGTGCGGATGGCGGTGAAGAGCAGCTGTCCGATGCCCGGCAGGTTGAACACGCCCTCGACCACGACGGCCCCACCGAGCAGGTACCCCAGGTCGATGGCGACGAAGGTGAGGACGGGCGAGACGGAGTTGCGCATCACGTGCGTGCCGACGATCGTCCGACGCGGCACCCCCTTGGCCCGCAGCGTCCGCACGAAGTCGGACTGGAGCGTGTCGATGACGCTGCCGCGCATGAGGCGGGCGATCGCGGCGAGACCGAAGATCGCGATGACGGCCGCCGGCAGGATGTAGGCCGTCGGCCATCCCGCCGTCGTACCCGCGATGGGCAGCCACTTCAGCTGGAGTCCGAAGATCAGCTGGGCCCCCACGGCGACGACGAAGATGGGGATGGACGTCGCGAGGATCGTGGTCAGCAGCACGCCGCGGTCGATCCAGCTGTTCTTGCGCAGCCCCGCCACCAGACCGAGGAGCACGCCGAGCACGACCTCGATCACCCACGCCGTGATCGCGAGCGTGATCGTCACCGGCCAGCGCGCGGCCATGCGATCGGCCACGGGCACGCCGTCGAACGTGGTTCCCAGGTCGCCGGTGAAGAGCCCGCCGAGGTAGCGCAGGTACTGCAGCAGGAGCGGATCGTCGAGGTGGAACTGGCGGCGCAGCTCGGCGACCACGGCGGCCGGAAGCGGGCGGTCGCCGCCCAGAGCAGCGATCGGGTCGCCCGGGAGCGCCCAGACCATCGCGTAGATGATGAAGGTGACGCCGAGGAAGACGATGCCGACCTCGATCAGTCGGGCGCCCGCGGCGCGCGCGAACCTCACGCGATCACCGCCGCGCGGGCGGCCGCGAGGACGGCGTCGAGCTGCACACCCACCAGGTCTGCGAGGGGCAGCGCCCGAAGCGGCACTCGTTCCGCCTCGGCGACCCACTGCTCGTACACGAGACGGAAGGAGTCGCGCTCCCGACGGACCGTGTCATGGGCGACGCCCGCGGCGCACTCGATCTCGAGAGCTCGAAGGAGCATGCCCCCGAAGCGCAGACGGAAAGACCTCACGGCATCCTCGTTCGAGAACACCTCCGCCCGCGTCGCGATGCGGTCGACGGCCAGGCGCCGCGCCCGCTCGTCTTCCGCATCGGCGAGCGCCGTCATGAGCGGGGCGAAGGCCCTCGCACCGCGCAGCATCGGGCTCGGGATCGTCAGGTGCGCGTCGACCCGTGAGAGCGCGCCCCCGAGGGTCTCGCCGAGCGCCCTCAGCGCCTCGGCGCGGTCCTGCACGATGCGGCGGTACGAGATCCCGCCCGATCCCTCGTCTACGACGTCGTCGTGCGTCCAGTACGGAAGCTCGGCGACCATGACCAGGGTGCCGTGGCGCTGCAGATAGTCGGCCGAGCCTCCGCCCGACACCTCGGCGAGCGGGTCGAGTCCGAGACCCTCGAGGTAGTCGTACCGCTCCGCGACGGTGGGGCAGCGGAACACGGCGTCGCCCAGGCGCACCAGGTCGGGCGACTCGGGCTCGCCGATGTCGAGTGGCAGGCCGTGGCGGGCAGGGATCGCCGAAAGCTCCCGGACGAGCGCGTCGTCGTCGCGGTTCACGTAGAAGTAGACGCCGCCGACCTCGGCATTGTGCAATCCGACGAACAGGGCCGGCTCGACCTCGTCGAACAGATCCGCGAGCGCGCGGGTCTCGGGGAGCACCCGATCGAAGTGGAGCCGTTTGTAGGAGAGAGGGAAGCTCCACTCGACCTGCTCGTCGGGTGCCGGACGGTAGAAGGCCCGCCCGTAGGAGCCGCGGTCGCCGGGGGAGGCGAACCAGCCCTCGTTCATGCGTGTGCCGTCCGGGTCGATGCACGGCACGATGTGGAACGTCATCCCCAGTTCTCTCCGGAGCCCCTCGTCGGCGACGAGCCGCTCGGCGAGAGTGAGCGCGGTGTGAAAGCCGATGGGCTCGTTCGGGTGCACGCCCCCCGCGATGACGGCGTGCGCGCGCCCGTCGCCGATCGCGTAGACGGGGATGGGCTCGCCGAGCCGCGACCACCCGAGGATGCGGCGCCGCACGAGGTGCGGCGCGTTCTCGGACAGGGCGAGAAAGGCCGCCTCGAGGGCGTCGACCGTGGGGAAGCCGGTCAGGGCGGGCTGCGGAAGGGTGGGTGAAGGCATCGGGATTCCG